>JAYVTX010000278.1:0-5598 GCA_043788425.1 Rhodospirillales bacterium | reverse complement strand
ACAAGCGCGACTTGTCATGGTCATAATCTGAATGCAGATATTGGTGATGCCCATGGTATTAATACGAATTGTGGGACAGTTCAGGACTCAAATGTATCGGTTGTCTCCGACCCATATTCCCAGTTGGCGCAGCGGATACCGGCAAATAGCTGTACCGTCTATCCACAGGAACCGTCAAAAGGAGGTAGTCAATTACCAGCTTCAAATCTCTGGTCTGGCACTTATTCCCAAGTCGGGACTCAGACTGTTTGCGGAGACCTGCAGCTAACGGGTAATGTCACGCTCAACGGTACTGGCTCGATGCTGCTGGTAATCGTGAACGGCCAGCTCGATCTCAACGGCTACACCCTTCAGACCGCGTCCGGTACGACGGTGACGGTTGTGTTTACCGGCAATAGCTCGGGCGGTTACACGCACGCTCCGACCGGCTCAGGCACTCTCGACATCGCTCCACCCGCGACCGGCCCATGGGCCGGCGTGGCAATCTACCAGGACCCTAGCCTCACCTCGGGCGTGGACATCTCTGCTGCCGGTAACAGCCCGACTTGGGATATCACCGGTTTGGTCTATTTGCCTCATGCAAGTGTTACCTTCAGTGGGGCGGTAAATAAATCTAGCAACGGAAGTTCCTGTTTTGTACTAGTAGTTGATAACCTCTTGATCAACGGGACTGGCAGCATATTGTCCCATAGCGGCTGCGGCAGCGCGGGCCTGGTCATGCCTGTAAGTCGCTCAAAATTACTCAATTGAGCAGCCGAGCCACTATGCCCCGCCGGGATGCCTCGCTCAAAGAGGATCATCGGGGCATTGCCGCCGTGGAATTCGCGATCACAGCCCCGATTGCGCTTCTCGTACTCATAAATGTTTATGATATTTCCGTCTACATCTCGCAACGTATGACAGTGCAAACCGCAGCCCAGTCAGCGGTTCAGGCCATCTGGCGCACGTGCGACACTGCCCATGTTCCAGCCACGACGTTATGCCCGGCATCAAATAGTGCCGCGACGACCGCTATCCAAAGCACTGCCTTTGGAAATAAGATTACGTTAGCCAAAACTACTGAAGGTTACTATTGCGTTAACTCGTCCGGCGCTCTTCAATACGTGAGCGACGTCTCCCACAAGCCTCTCGATTGTACGGCGGCAGGGAGTCCGACACTTACACCGGGTGACTACATTCAGGTCCAGGCGCAGTTTAGCTACGTGCCGCTCTTCGCAGCGTCGTCTGCTGCGAACCTCTTTGCCACGCCGATAACAGCGTCCGCGTGGATGCGCCTACAATGACTGTAGCTTTCAGGGAATTGCGCTGCATCCTGGCTGATCGCCGTGGTGTAACAGCGTTAGAGTTTGCTTTTGTGGCCCCGCTGGTCATTATCCTTCAGTTGGGGACAATTTACGTAGCTTTGATGGTGTTCTCAGTATCTTCTTTAGAGTATGCAGTGCAGGAGGGTGCACGCTGTGCCTCAGTACAAACAAGTGTCTGCACCAGCACCGCCTCAACCACGACTTATACGGCAACAAAATATTCTGGATTAGGGACTCCCGTTTTCACGCCCACGACTGCGAGTTGCGGTAACTTGGTCAGCGCGTCCCTATCTTTTTCATTAAAAACGGGTTTTGACAACTACGTTGTGCCACTTTCCGCGGCGGCATGTTTTCCCTTAATGTAGCCTGTACGAGAGCAGCAATGTTGTCGGCTTGTCTTTTTCCTCGTATGGCGTGAAGACGATATGTCCCTCTATACAAATTTGAGTCAGGCCCTTCGAAGGACGGGCCGGTAGAGCAAGCGGGCTCTCCGGAAGACTAGACGTTTGATCCCGGAGTGTGGTGGTACAGTCTCCTCACGTGAGTGAAAGGAAACGCTATGGGTCAGATTCTCCAGGGCGGTGCCACAACGACAACGGCAGTCCGTCGAACGATACCGTTTAACTAAAAAAGCCTGAGAGGTCTTGCCAAGCGCCACGGTATCAACCCGAAACCGGCTATAAAGTGGCGGGTCCGGAACTCCGTCCAGAACCTCGCGACTTCGTCGAAGCAGGCTCCCTTCACCGTGCCATCAATCGAAGATGAAGCCGTCGTGGTCGCCTCTACAGGCTCTACTAGTGGCATTTACTCCATAATAATGCATCTGTGGAGCGGCACGGGATCTCCCGTTTGCCCGAGATCGACAGTGTCCCACCCCCTAGCAAGCGTAGGTTTAAAACCCACCCTTTCGGCTATTTCTACATCGATGTCGCTGAGGTCCAAACCGCCTAAGGTAGGCTTTATCTTCTGGCGATCCGACCGCCTAAGGTAGGCTTTATCTTCTGGCGATCCGGCCGACCGAAGCCGGCGAGGAGCAAAGCCTGGCCGCCGCCAGCCAATGACCCTGGTGTGCTCGTCGCCAACTAGCCACGAGTACTCAGCCCGAGGGGACCAAGATAAGCACTGCGAAAAACAGGATGGCCGAGACAGCTGTCACCAAGGCGAGAGATGAGTTGTCTGCGGACCAAGCCATAGCGCCAGGCGCCGAGGCAAACGCAATTATGGCAAGGCACAACCATAAGCCCAACCTAGGCTGAATGAACCAATCCGCACGCGCTTTCCGCGATCGCAACCTGACTGATGAACTCTGCCTGCTTGGTTAGCGCCCGCTTAATCCAGCGCCTTCACAATCTCGTCTGTCATCTTCTTCGCATCGCCAAACAGCATCATCGTGTTGGGGCGGAAGAACAGCTCGTTATCCACACCCGCATAGCCCGACGCCATGCTGCGCTTTACGAACAGCACGGTCTTGGCCTTGTCCACATCCAGGATGGGCATGCCGTAGATGGCGCTCTTGGGATCGGTCTTAGCAGCCGGGTTGGTAACGTCGTTAGCGCCGATCACGTACACCACGTCGGCCGTGCTGAACTCGCTGTTAATCTGATCGAGCTCGAACACATCGTCATACGGCACCTGCGCCTCGGCCAGCAGCACGTTCATGTGGCCGGGCATGCGGCCGGCGACGGGGTGGATGGCGTATTTTACCTCCACGCCTTCCCGCTTCAGCTCGTCCGCCATCTCCCGCAGGGAATGCTGAGCCTGCGCCACGGCCATGCCGTAGCCGGGGACGATGATGATCTTGCTTGCGTTCTTCATGATGAACGCCGCGTCCTCTGCATTGCCAGCCCGCACGGCTCGGTCGCCGCCTGGGCCACCAACCGCGGCGGCCGCACCGCCCGTGTCCGTACCCCAACCGCCAAGCAGCACGTTCCAGATGCTGCGGTTCATGCCCTTACACATAATGTATGACAGGATCGCACCCGACGCACCGACCAGTGCGCCCGTGATAATCAGCGCCAGGTTTTGGATCGTGAACCCGATGCCGCAGGCCGCCCAACCGGAGTAGCTGTTCAGCATCGACACCACGACTGGCATATCGGCGCCGCCGATCGGGATGATGATCAGGAACCCGAGCGTCAACGCCAGCAACGCGATCAGCCAGAAGACAATCTGCGACCCGCTGGTAACAAACACGACCACCAACACAACCAGCAGAATGCCCAACACCGCATTCAACTGGTGCTGGCGTGGGAACTGGATCGGGGCCCCCTTCATCGTGCCCTGCAATTTGGCGAACGCAATCAACGAGCCGCTGAACGTGACCGCACCGATCGCGAGGCCGAGTGACATCTCTATCAACGACTGCGCGTGAATATGACCCGGCGTGCCGATGTTGAATGCCACGGGCGCATTCAACGCTGCCGCCGCGACAAATACCGCCGCCAGACCGACTAACGAGTGGAATGCCGCCACCAACTGCGGCAGCGCCGTCATCTGTATGCGCCGCGCGACCACGACGCCAACGGTGCCGCCGATGGCGATCGCCAGCGCAATCAGCGCAAACCCGCTACCGGACATACCGTGCTGCGCCAGGGTTGCCAGTACAGCGATACCCATGCCGAGCATGCCGAACTGATTGCCCTGCTTGGACGTGGTCGGGTTGCTTAGTCCACGCAACGCCAAGATGAACAGGACAGCCGCAACGAGATACGCGAGGGAGGTGAGGGACGCGCTCATATCAGGTGACCTTCGCCGGGCGCTTATTGGTTTGGAACATCGCCAGCATGCGTTGCGTCACGGTAAAGCCGCCGAAGATGTTCACGCTCGCCAGCAACACCGCCAGGAACCCGAACGCGCGGGCCCAGAACTCATCGCTCAGTCCCACCGCCAGCATCGCGCCCACGACGATCACGGAACTGATGGCGTTGGTCACGCCCATCAACGGTGAGTGCAGTGCGGGCGTCACGTTCCACACAACGTAATAGCCGACGAAGCAGGCCATTAGGAACACGGCCAGCAGGAAAATGAACGGCTGCACGACCGTGGCCACCGGCTCGATCGCGGAGCCGGCCATGACGCTCGCCACCCGTAGTTGATCGGCCAATAAGACGGCCCGTTCGGCGATGCGCAGCGCCTCATCTGCATAGGCGTTGGGGTTCATCGGTCGCTCCGATCAGGCCGCTTGGGCGGGCTGGAAATTGGCGTGTATCACGTGGCCGCCGCGGGTCAGCATGACACCCTTGATGATGTCGTCGTCCTCGGGGAAGGCCGGCTTCTTCTCGGCCTTGTCCCAGAACGCATTGAGGAACGTAAGCAGGTTGCGGGCATAGAGCTGACTGGCAGCCACCGGGATGCGCGCGGGCCAGTTGGTCCAGCCCAGCACCTTCACGCCATTGGCTGTCGTCGCGTCCTCACCCGGCTTGGTCGCCGCGCAATTGCCACCGTTCTCGGCCGCCAGGTCCACGACGATGCTGCCGGGGCGCATGGCGTCGACCATCGCCTGGCTGACGATGACGGGCGCCCGTCGCCCTTGTACGAGGGCCGTGCAGATGACGAGGTCGTTCTTGGCAACCGTCGTCGCCATCAGCTCGGCCTGCTTTTGACGGAATACGTCGCTCATTTCCTTCGCGTACGCACCGGTTTGACCTGCCGTCTCCGCGTCCTCCACACCGACATAGGCGGCGCCCAGAGACTTGATCTCCTCCTTGGCGGCGGGGCGAACGTCGGTCGCGGATACGATTGCGCCCAGGCGGCGGGCGGTCGCGATCGCCTGCAACCCGGCCACGCCCGCGCCGATCACGAACACTCGGGCGGGGGGCACGGTGCCGGCGGCGGTCATCATCATCGGAAATCCACGCTCGAACGCGGCAGCGCCCTCGATCACGGCGCGGTATCCGGCCAGGTTTGCCTGGCTACTCAGCACGTCCATGCCCTGGGCACGGGTAATGCGCGGCAGCAGCTCCATCGCGGCGACGTCGATCCCGGCCTGCGCCAGGCCGGCCACAACGGCGGCGTCCCCGCTGGTGCCGCTCGTGCACACCAGCAGCGTGCCACGGGCGATGTGGGCCCGCGTCGCCTCGTCGGGCATTCCGACGGCGAACACGATATCCGCCCCGATCAGCGCGGCGCCTGCGTCCGGCACGATGTGCGCACCGGCGGCCGCGTAATCATCGTCCCGGATGGCGCTATGCGACCCGGCCCCAGCCTCGATCGCGACATCGAGGCCCATCGACACCAGCTTCTTAACCGTATCGGGCGTTGCCGCCACGCGCGTTTCGTTGGCCGCGCGTTCCTT
>JAYVTX010000277.1:0-6000 GCA_043788425.1 Rhodospirillales bacterium | reverse complement strand
GAGGGAGAATAGCTGCCAGTATTGTTGGGTGTAGTTCAAATGCGGGTCGATACTGCCGGCGGAAGCGCGGGCCAACAGGCGCAGGGTGCCGCCGCGGTGGTCCTGGGCTTGGGCGGCGGTCGTCACAAGCGCAAGAAATAGGACGCCGAACCTGATCAGGGCGGACACGCTTGGGCAAGGTATGTTGCGGGCGACACGATTTGCACGGTGCGCCACGGATGTAGGACGAGCAGGTCCTTGTCACTGGCCACGATTAGCCTTGCCTCGGCGGCAAAGGCGAGTTCGAGAACCATGTTGTCCTTGTCGTCGCGGCAATCTGTAACGGGCGTCGCAGGTGTGAACATGGTTCCGAGCCGATGAAGTAAATCCAGGAACTCGCTCCGTTGATTGGGGTCGATGAAGCGCGCGAGACCGGGGCGGTGCATCACGTCGATCAGTTCGGCCAGTACCGGTTCGGACACTGCGAGGTCGTCTGTCCGGAAGGCATGGCGCAGGGCGAGGTCCGGAAGACGACCCAGGCGGAAAGCATCGCTGACAAACGACGACGTGTCGAATACGATCACGTTGGTGTGGATCGGTCCGGCTCTCGCAGCTCGGCATTGTAGGCGGCCAATTCCGCATTGAGGATGTCGTCCGTCAGTCCGCGTTGGCTGGCTTCTGCTCCAATTGAGTCCATAAGCTCGAATAGGCGCGCGACAGTGGCCGGCTTGACCGTGCGCTGGATAAGGCGTTCGACGCGGGCATGCGTACTGGGGTCCTGAAGTGCCGTTGCCGTTTCAGGATCAACTTCGAATGAAACCAGAACTGTGTCGGGCATGGTGTACTCCGCGGCCATGGTACTCGGCTTAACCGGCATCGGACAACGATTTTAGCGATGGTTGAAGGCATTGAACCCGCCGCAGCACATACGCCGCCCCGTCCCAAAGGCGAAACGGCCGCGCCCCCGCAACACTCAGCATAAACCCATACGCGCACCACGCCGCCGCATCCGCCCGGTCCAGCGACGAATCGTCGCGATAGGACAGGTTCAGGATCACCAACGCCCCCCCCGGCCGCAAAGCCTGCGCTGCCCCTGCGATATGCCGTGCCACCGTTACCGGCCCGTTCTGCACGATATACGGAAAGCTATCGACGGCCAGTACCATGTCGAGCGACTGCGCCGGCCAGTTCAGTGTCTGCCCATCCGTCTGTTCGAACCGCAACCCAGGATGCCGCCGCCGCGCCTCCATCACCATGCCGGCCGATACATCGAGGCCCAGGACGCTGCGGCAGCGCGGGGCCAACGCCGCCGTCAGCCGGCCGATGCCGCAGCCCAGGTCCAGCACGTCGGGCGGTGTGGCGGGCCAGGGTAGCCAGTCCACGATCTCGGCCGTCGCCTGCGCCAGGATCGCCGGATCACCGAGGGAGTAGACCGCGACCGAGGCTTCCGGCGAATACGCGACCGCACCGTCAAAGAACGCGGCGATACGGGCCACGCCCTCGGCCGGCGTGTTGCCGTGGGCGGAGTGGTTGCCGGCCGTCTGCCGCACCTGCGCCGCCAGCGCGTCCAGCTGCCCGGCGCGGTCCAAAGCCAGCCGCCGCATGGCCGCCCAGGCCGGGTCCGTAGACGGGGCCGGGTCCAAGGCTGCCACGATCTGTGCCGCCGACGCGCACGCCAGGAGCATGCGGGCCACCGCAACCTCCGGCGAGATTAAGCCCGCCAGACAGGCCCCGATCGCGTCTATAATGAACACTCCGGGGACAGCCATCCCAACCGCCGCAGCCGCTCACCCTGCCCGGCGAGAAACCGGTCGCCGATATCGGTGCGATAGCGCAGGCCGGGGATCACGACCTGGCGCGCCCGGGAAATTGCGGCCCGTTGCGCGCCGGGCACGTCGGGCGCGACCCCGGTCAGGCACATGGCGTAACCGGTCCGCCTGCGGGCAAATAGCTGGGTACCCTCTGCCCGCATGTCGGCGTAGTGCGTATGGGCCGGGTCGGGCGGGTTTAGGAAGAACACGGGCGGGTCGTCGGCCGGGTCGGCACCCGGTGTTTCGGCCGGGAAGGACGGAATCGTCAGGCAGATCCCCACGCACCAGCCCGGATGGGTTCGGAAACTATCCGTGCCGCCCCCCGCCATACGTTCCAGCAAATCGCCCCACCCATCCTGCTGTAAGGGCGCCAGCACGGCATAGCCGGGGTTGCCGAAGCGGCAGGTAAACTCCAGCGGAAACAGCCCGTCCGCATTCGCAATTAGGTTTACGTTCACGTAGCCCACGTGCCCGGCAGCTGCCAATCGCGCCTCCAAGGGCAGCAATGCGGCGCGGAACAGGGCATCGGCACCCTCATACGACAGCAGGGTGCCCATCTCCCCGGTCATCTCCCCCAGTTCGCCGGGGAAGAAGCGTTTGTGTTCGAAGTCGATGCAGGCGGGGGTCAAAAAATGGCGACCGTCAAAATAGGCGCCAACACCGACCTCCACCCCTTCGAGCTTTTGCATCAGTAGCAGCCGGCCCGGCGGCGTGCGGCCCAGCTGGTGCAGCACGTCGGCCCCGCCCGGATGGTCACCGACGAAGGTCGCGCGCGCATTGTTGTCGTGTTTTAGCACGTATGCGCCGGGATGCGCGCGCAGCCAGGTTGCGGCGTCGGCCGGGCTATCGAACGCCTCCGCAGACGCAACCTGCAACCCGGCGTCCCGCAGCACGGATTGGCCAAAGTTTCGGTCATATTCTAGCCGGTCGCCGAGCGCGCCACCGCCAACGACGCGATAGCCCTCGGCCCGCAGCGCGTCCTGCGTGGTACCTAGGCCCACCTTCTCAAACAACACGATGCCGTCGCGACCGACCCACCCCAGCTCGGCCCGCCAATCGGAGACCGGGTCGATGATGCCGCCAAAACACCCGGCATAGGACGGGTCATGCGCATGGACGCGCACGTCATGCCCCTCCCGCTGTAGTGCCAGGTATATATCGCCCAGATCGACCCGTGCGCCGACGCCTAATATCCGCACTGCACGCCCCCCGCCGGACCTGCCCTACACTGGCCCAATGCAGCCAACAAGGCTGGCGCGGCGCGGGCGGCCCGTGCGTAATGGGTCGTAAGAACGGGAGGAACAATGCCAGACACGCCCTTGCTGGCCATCGATGGAGTGACGCTGCGGTACAAGACGCCGGATACGCTGGTGACCGCCACGCACCGGGTCAGTTTCACGGTCCGTGCCGGTGATCGCTTCGTGGTGCTGGGCCCGTCCGGCTGTGGCAAAAGCACGCTGCTGAAGGCCGTGGGCGGCTATTTGCTGCCCGACGAGGGCACGATCGCCATAAAGGGCCGCACCGTTGCCGGTCCGGGTGCCGACCGGATGATGGTGTTCCAGGAATTCGATCAGCTGATGCCGTGGAAAACGGTGCGCGGCAACGTCCTATTCCCGCTGCTGCACGCCCGCCGGCTGGGCACTGCCGAGGCCGGGGAGCGTGCCGACGCCTATATCGACAAAGTCGGCCTGACAAAGTTTGCCCACAGCCTGCCGCACACGCTGTCAGGCGGCATGAAGCAGCGTGTGGCAATCGCCCGTGGCATGGCGATGGAGCCGGACATTCTGCTGATGGACGAACCGTTTGCCGCCCTCGATGCCCTGACCCGACACCGCATGCAGGACGAGCTGCTGCGCCTGTGGGACGATACGCGGTTCACGGTCATGTTTGTCACACACAGCATCGCCGAGGCCATCCGCATCGGCAGCCGCATCCTGCTATTATCGCCCCATCCCGGCCGGGTCCGGGCAGAGGTGGATGGCGTCGACGGGGTCCGTGGCGAGGACGGTAGCGCCAGCCGGCTGGAGGCGAAGATCCACGATCTGCTTTTCACCGAACAGGGTGCCGGGCCGGAGACCGTCGATGGCTGAACCCCGCATCCAGGTCTACGGCGCAGCCACGATGGACCAGGGCCTGGGTGCGCCGGAGGTGGAGCGGGCATTGCCGTTGACCGAGCGTCTGTGGAACGCCGGCACACTGCGAAAGTCTTTGTTCCTGTTGGTGCTCGGGTTGGTGTGGGAGGGGTATGCGCGCGTGCTGGACAACCCGCTGCTGTTCCCAACGCTCAGTGAAACACTTGAGGCCGGTTGGGACGCGATCCTGTCGGGTGTGCTGCCGAACCGGGCCTGGACGTCGCTGCGGGTACTGCTGATGGGGTATGCGCTGGGTATCGTCTTGGCATTTGCGCTGTCGGTGCTGGCGATCGGGACCCGGTTGGGTCGCGATATCCTGGAAACGCTGACGTCGATGTTCAATCCGCTGCCGGCGATCGCGCTGCTACCGCTGGCGTTGATCTGGTTTGGGCTGGGCAATGGCAGCATTATCTTTGTGCTGGTGCACTCGGTGTTGTGGGCGGTGGCGCTGAATACGCATGCCGGGTTTTTGGGCGTGAGCCAAACGCTGCGGATGGTCGGGCGCAATTACGAGCTACGCGGCCTTCGGTACGTGTGGCTCGTGCTTATACCGGCTGCGTTTCCGTCAATCCTCACAGGGCTAAAGGTCGGGTGGGCATTCGCCTGGCGCACGCTGATTGCGGCCGAACTGGTGTTTGGCGTGTCGAGCGGCAAAGGCGGGCTGGGCTGGTTCATCTTCGAAAACCGCAACATTCTGGAAATTCCGTCGGTGTTTGCCGGGTTGCTTACGGTGATCCTAATCGGGCTGGCGGTCGAGAACCTGGTGTTCCGCACGATCGAGCGGCGGACCGTGCGGCGCTGGGGCGTGCAGAGTTGAGGGCGCGACGTGACGAATGACTGTCAACACGGCTTTTGATACAGTCCGGCCAACCAAAGCGGCGCTGTAGCGATGCTCGACCTCGATGCCACCGGCCCCCGTCCGCCGCCATAAGCTGGACGTGGCGATGTATCACGGCATGAACGACGCCGGGCTGTTTGGCCCAGACGACCGGGTGGAGTTGATCGAGGGAGAGCTCGATCGACATGGCACCGATCGAGCAAGACCATGCTTCAACGGTGAACGAACTTATCGAAGTTCTCGTTATAGCCTGCGCGGGCGTGGCGTATGTTTCGGTGCAGAACCCGATCGCCGTAGAGAACCATAACGAACCCCCGCCGGACCTGGCAATCTGCCGCGCCCTGCCGGACCGATACCGCAAGACACGCCCGGGGCCGGCCGATGTCCCGGTGTTGATCGAGGTTGCGGACAGCACCTTGCGCTTCGATCGGACGGTAAAGTTGCGCATTTACGCGCGTGCGGGCGTCGCGGAGTTTTGGCTTGTCGATTTGAAGCGCCGCGTGATGGAAGTCTACCGGCACCCGGCGGGCGACTAGTATACGACGATGACGACCCATGGGCCGCGGGACACGCTGTCGCTAGCCCCAACCATCCACGTCAGCCTTGCGCAGATATTTGGGTAGCGCGCGATCCGCAACACTTCCCAAGCGCAGCCGTACGATGTCCTGTACAGACCAAAGGAGAGACCGTTGGGCCACGTTTCCTACACGAAGTTTCGAGAAAAGCTCGCGCAGTACATGGATGAGACGACCAGCAGCAATGCGCCACTCCTGGTCACACGTCAGGGCAAGCCAGACCTCGTTCTAATTTCAGCGTCACAGTACGCCGCACTGGAAGAGACTCTGCATCTTCTGCACAACCCGGGGAATGCCCGCCGCCTGTAGCACTCCGTGCAGTCCGCAAAGGAGGGTACGGTCACTAAACACCAGCTTCACACCGCCGGAGATACGGCGCCCGCGTGAAAATCGTGTTTACCGAGGAAGGTTGGGCGGACTACCAGCACTGCGTCCAAACCGACCCCAAAGTCCTCAGCAAGGTAAACGCTCTAATTGAGGATTCCCGCCGAAACCTGTTTACAGATATTTGCAAGCCGGAACCGCTTCGGGTTGATCTTGCGGGCTGGTGGTCGCGCCGGATTGCAGGCGACCACCGGCTCGTTTACGCGATTGAGGGCAAGGACCGCGAGCAGCGCCTCACCTTATCTATGTATCGCTACCACTACACATGGGATATTCTCCGC
>JAYVTX010000276.1:0-4837 GCA_043788425.1 Rhodospirillales bacterium | reverse complement strand
ATCATGCCCGCCGACGCACCGCGCATTAAAATCGAGAACACGCGCGCCTGGGGTGCCACAATTATTTTCTATGACCGCGCGACGGAGGACCGGCTGGCTATCGCCCAAACCGTTATGGACCGAACCGGTGCAACACTGATCCCGCCATTCGAGCATCCGGATGTAATCGCCGGGCAGGGGACGCTGGCGCTGGAACTAGTGGCCGATGGCGGGCCGATCGACGCGCTGCTGGTGTGCACGGGCGGTGGCGGAATGCTTGCCGGCTGCGCGCTGGCGATGGAGGGATCGGGCGTACAAGTCTACGCGGTCGAACCCGCGGAATCGGACGACACAGCCCGTAGCCTAGCCAGCGGCGTGCGCGAACGGAACGCGCCGGGCGGCAGCCTGCTATGCGACGCGCTGCTGACGGAACAGCCCGGGGCACTGACGTTCAGCATCAACCAACCCCGGCTGGCGGGCGGGCTGGTCGTGTCCGATGCGGAGGTGCTGGCCGCGATGCGTTTTGCGTTTCTCGAACTGAAACTGGTTGTCGAACCCGGCGGCGCAGTGGCGCTCGCGGCGCTATTGTCGGGCCGGATCGACGTGCGCGGCCGCCGCGTGGGTGCGGTGCTAAGCGGCGGCAACGTAGATCCGGCAACCTTCCACCGTGCCCTTTCCGACCAGGCCGCAACGCATTCTTAACCCGCGTTTGCCAGTGTGTGCTGGTAGACGTGGAGCGGTTCTGGATGGCGGTCAAAACGCGCGGCAAGCCGATGATTGTCATCCGCAAGGAGGAAGTGATCGCGGGCGGCCATCATGGCGGGGCGTGGAAGGTCGCATATGCCGACTTCGTCACGGCAATGATGGCGTTCTTTCTGCTGATGTGGCTGCTAAGTGCCACGACGGAGGAGCAGCGGGTCGGCCTGGCCGACTATTTCAGCCCGAACAACCTATTGGCGCGCAGTAATTCTGGTTCGGGACAGCCGTTTGGCGGCACGACGCCCAATGCCGCCGGGGCAATGGTGTCGGATCGTGGTGCGTTGCAGGCCGTAAAGGCCAAGCCGATCCCGCTATTGGATGTCGAGGAGGATGAGAGCGAGACGCTGGCGACGCCCGATCCGGTCACCCGCCGCCAGCCAGATACGGGTAGCCCCGGGCCCGCCCCGGCCGGAACGGCATCCCCCGGTGAGGCGAAGACGCCGGCCCCCGCCAGCGTACAATTGCATCTACCATCCGCGCCGCGCCCCAATCGGGAGGAGCGCCGGGCGGAGCAGGAACGGACGGCCTTCGAACGCGCGGCCGAGCAAATCCGTGACGCCGTCCGTGCCGACCCAGCACTAGCCGACATCGCCAAACAACTCTGGATCGATGTAACGCCGGAGGGGCTTCGCATCCAAATCATAGATGAAGAGCGTCGTCCGATGTTTCCCAATGGGTCAGCCCAGATGGCGGATCGCGCGCGGGCGTTGCTGACGAAGGTCGCACCCGTATTGCTGCGCCTGCCGGAGCAAATCGCGATCGACGGCCATACCGACGCCGCAGCGTATCGGGGCACGGACCGCAGTAATTGGGAGCTGTCGGCCGAACGGGCGAATGCGACCCGGCGGCTTCTGGGTGAGCTTGGGCTGCCCGATGACCGGTTCAGCAGCGTCACCGGCCATGCCAGCCGGCAGCCGCTGATGAAGGAGGACCCGATGGCGGCGGCAAACCGCCGGATCGCTATCATGGTGCTTCGCCGTGCGCCCAATAGCGCGCCTAGTAGCGCGCCCACCCCAGTCGCAACCAGTCCGGGTTAACGCCGCCATGCTGACCATTGGTGGCCTGGTGTTTTTGCTCGTTTGCGTATTCGGCAGCTACGTTCTGTCGGGCGGTAGCCTGGAGCCGTTACTGGAGGCGATGCCGTTCGAACTGCTTACGATCGGCGGCGCAGCACTCGGCACGTTCGTCATGTCAAACAGTGTGCATGACGTGAAGCACACGCTGGCCGGGTTCAAAAAGATCCTGAAGGGCGGCAGCTACAATAAGTCGCAATACGTCGATCTATTGAGCCTGCTATATTTTTTCACCCGCCTGGCCAACACGAAGGGCCCGATGGCGCTGGAGGCGCATATCGAAAATCCGGAGGAAAGCAGCGCTTTTCAAAAATTCCCAGCCATTCTAGCCAATCATCACGCGACGGCCATCATCTGTGATTATTTACGCATGCTGGGCATGAACGCCGATGATCCACACCAGACCGAGGATTTGCTGGGCCGCGAGCTGAAAAAGACTTTGCATGAGGAGCTGCACGGCAGTCACGCCCTGCAAACCATGGCCGACGGACTACCAGCCCTGGGGATCGTCGCAGCCGTGCTGGGCGTGATCAAAACCATGTCTCACATCAGCGAACCGCCCGCGGTGCTGGGCGCCATGATCGGTGGCGCGCTGGTCGGTACGTTCCTGGGCGTGTTGCTGGCCTACGGCATGGTCGGTCCGTTCGCCGCGCGGCTAAAGGGCGTGGTGGAGGAGGAGAGCAAGTACTTTGAAGTGATCCGCGCAGTTTTGGTCGCGCACCTGCATGGCAACGCGCCACAAATCAGTGTCGAAACCGGGCGTAAAATGGCGCCCAATCAGCACATGCCGAGCTTTCAGGAGCTGGAGATGGCGTTAGCTGGGGTGAGTACGGCCTAGCGCACGTCTCGACCGATCGGGACCGATCGGTCGAAAGATCGCGCTCAAAAATCTATATTCTGGAGCAGCTGACGAAAGCGGCGCTAGGCAAATGCCTCATTGAATAGTGCCGTCATGGCCGCCCACGACCTGTCGTCGGCAGCCGGGCTATAGCGGATCGCGTCGGGCATGCCGCGTGCGTCAGCCTCGGGTGACGTGAAGCTGTGGACGGTCTTGCCATACAAGTGCATCTGCCAATCCACGTTGGCGGCGCGCATCTCCGCCTCGAACGTGGCGCGCTGTTCGGGTGGGATCATCGGGTCGTCGGCACCGATGCACACTAGGATCTTGGCGCGAATATTGTGCGCGTCGGACGAAGGCGCAGCGGTGCCCAGCCCGCTATGAAAGCCCACGACGGCACGCAGGTCAGCCCCGCTGCGGGCCAGCTCCAATGACATCGTGCCGCCAAAGCAGAAGCCGATCGACGCCACCCGGCTAACATCGACGCCGGGCTGGGCGGTCAATGCATGTAGCGCTGCCGTGGCACGGGCCCGGGTGCGATCCGGGGCGGCAAACAGGGGCGTGAGCAGCCCGATCGCCGTCTGCAGATCATTCTCCTGCCGCGCGTCACCGTGCAGGTCGCAGGCCAAAGCGTGATAGCCCATACCGGCCAGCCGTTCTGCCTTGTGCAGCGCATGGTCCGATAGGCCGAACGCCTCCGGAAAGACCAGCACGCCGGGGGCATGGGCAGTGCCGGCGCTGAAAAACTGGCTGTGCATCGTCAGGCCATCGGCCGGGTAGGTTAGGGTCTTGCTCATGTTCACTCCGCCAATGATGCGAGTTCGAAGTCGCGGAACTGCTGCCGCAAGGCAAGTTTATTGATTTTGCCGGTGGCGGTATGCGGCAGTTCGTCGACCACCACAACCTGGTCCGGCACCCACCATTTCGCGACCCGGCCGTCGAAGCTGGCGAGCATCGCGGCGCTGTCGATCGTGACGCCGGGTTTGGCGACAACGATCAGCAGGGGACGCTCATCCCATTTCGGGTGGCGGGCAGCGACGATAGCAGCCTCCGCCACATCGGGGTGCTCGACAGCGATATTTTCGAGCTGGATGGAACTGATCCACTCGCCGCCGGATTTGACGATGTCCTTGGTACGGTCCGTGATCTCCATCATGCCATGGGCGTCGATGGTGGCGACGTCGCCGGTTGGAAACCAGCCATGGGCGTCGGCCGCGTCGGCTTCGGCATTGTAGTAACGCTGCGTGACCCACGGGCCGCGCACGACCAGGTTGCCGAATGTGACGCCATCCCACGGCAGGCTGTCGCCCGCATCGTCCACGATCTTCATATCTACGCCGGGTACTGCGCGCCCCTGCTTGTAGGGCATGCGCCGAACTTGCTCGGGTGATAAGTCTGCGAAGCTGGCTTTGGGCGCATAGCAGGTGCCGAGCGGGCTGGTTTCCGTCATGCCCCAGGCGTGGTCGACTTGCACGCCGTACTCGGCCTTGAACGCATCCATCAGCATAGCCGGACACGTGGAGCCGCCGCAGATTAGGCGCTTCAAGGTATCAAGCCGCGTGCCGGAGGTACGGAGGTATTGCAGCAGTCCCATCCAGACCGTGGGCACCCCGGCCGACATCGTGACGCGTTCGCTGTTCATCAACGCGGCCACGCTGGGCCCATCGAGCTGCCGGCCGGGCATAACTAGCGTCGCGCCGACCATAGGTGCTGCGTAGGGCAGACCCCAAGCATTGACGTGGAACATCGGGACGACCGGCATGATCCGGTCGATACTGCGCATGGCCAGCACGTCGGCCAGGTTGATGGCGTAGGCATGCAGCGTTGTGCTGCGATGGCTGTACAGCACCCCTTTCGGCCGGCCAGTCGTGCCGGATGTGTAACACAACGCGCTGGCCGTCCGTTCGTCGAACATCGGCCAGTCGTAATCGTCCTCCGCCAGTATTTCCTCATAGCAAAGCAGGTCCTGACCCGGCGCCGTCGGGACGTCCGCCATCTCCGCCCGGGTACCCATGACGATTATGGCGCGCACGAGCGGGATGCGGGTGGCGATGGCGGCCAGCAGGGGGGCGAAGGCCGGGTCGGAAAATAGCAGGACGCTGCCCGCGTCGTTCAGAATGTGAACGATGTCGTCGGGGGCCAGGCGGGGATTGACGGTATGAACAACGGCACCCATGCCGGATACGCC
>JAYVTX010000275.1:0-9229 GCA_043788425.1 Rhodospirillales bacterium | reverse complement strand
GATCCGGGCCGCGATACCCAGCACGGCAATGGCCAGATCCCGGGCGCTGGTCGGGCAGCCGCGTTGATCGGCGACCACCCGCAGCGTACCGGTTTTTTGGGCGGCCCCAAGCATGGTCCGGACAAAGTTCTTACCGACGGAGGCATACACCCAGGACGTCCGCAGGACGACCGATTGCGGGCAGGCGGCCAGCACGGCTTGCTCCCCCTCCAGCTTCGTCTGGCCGTATACGCCCGTGGGCGACGTGCGGTCGGTTTCGACATACGGCGCGCTCTTATCGCCATCAAACACATAGTCGGTGCTGATATGGATCAGCGGAATACGCAGGTCGGCACATAGGGCGGCCAGGATCGCTGGACCGTCTCGGTTGGCGCGCGCTGCCGCGTCCGGTTCGGCCTCGGCACCATCAACGGCGGTCCATGCGGCAGCGTTCACGACCAGCGCCGGGCGGTGCGTGCGGATGGTCTCGGCAATGCTGTCCGGACGGTCGAAGTCGAACGTGGGCCGGCCCACGACGGTGACGCGGGCGCCCCCCTCTGCCGCCAGCATCTGCGCCAGTTGGCCCGTGCCGCCCGTGACCAGGATCAAAACAGCGCGCCCACGCTGGCCCAGGCCGGTAGCACCCGGTCCTTATCCGACAGCACAGGTGCCGTAACCGGCCAGGCGATGGCCAAATCCGGGTCATCCCAGGCAACGCCACGCTCGCTTGCGCGGTCATAGGCACCGGTCACCTTGTAAATCACCTCCGTATCCGGGACCAACGTGCAGAACCCATGCAGGAAGCCCGGCGGGATCCACAGTTGCGACCAGTTATCTGCCGTCAGCTCCGCACCCGCCCATTGGCCGTAGGTCGGCGAGCCGCGGCGGGCGTCGACGGCCACGTCCCATATCGCGCCGCGCACGCACCGCACCAGCTTGCCCTGGGGGTGCGGGGCTACCTGGCAATGCAGCCCCCGCAGCACACCCGCCTCACGCGACAGGCTTTGATTGTCCTGAATAAAGGGCAGATCAATGCCGGCCGACGCAAACCGCGCCTGGTTCCACGTCTCACTAAAAAACCCCCGCGCGTCGCCGTGCCGGTCGGGCGTGACCAGGATCAGGTCGGGGATGTGCAGCCGATCCGTCTTCACGTGTGCAGCCCGTCGGCGAGTTCCAGCAACAGCCGACCCAGCTCCGTTTTGCTAAGGCGCTGGGCGGATTGGCGCAGCTGGGCCGCATCGATATAGCCCATGCGGTACGCAACCTCCTCCGGACAGCCGACCAGCATGCCCTGGCGCGACTGGATCGTCTGCACGAACGTCGCCGCCTGCAGCAGGCTATCGGGCATTCCGGCGTCGAGCCATGCGCAACCGCGGCCCAGGCGCTCGACGTGCAGCGTGCCCTGTTCGAGATAGATTTGGTTCAGCTCGGTAATTTCCAACTCGCCCCGTGCCGACGGTTTGACCCGGCGGGCCAGGGTCGAAACCTGCTTGTCGTAAAAATACAGGCCCGTAACGGCCCAGTTTGATTTTGGTGCCGCGGGTTTCTCCACGATCTCAATTGCACGGCCGCCGGTGTCGAAGCTGACGACGCCGTACCGCTCCGGGTCGCGAACCTGGTAGGCAAAGACGGTCGCTCCCTCCGGCCGGGCCACGGCAGCGCGCAGCAGAACGCCCAAATGGTCGCCGAAAATCAGATTGTCGCCCAGCGCCAGCGCGCAGGGTTGGCCGTCGATCCAGGTTTCACCAATATGAAACGCCTGCGCCAAGCCCTCCGGCTTTGGCTGCGCGGCGTAGGTGAAGTGAACACCCAATCGGGAGCCATCACCCAAAAGTCGCTGGAATTGCGGCAAATCTTCAGGGGTCGAGATGATCATGATGTCGCGGATGCCGGACAGCATAAGAATGCTCAGCGGATAATAGATCATCGGCTTATCATAGACGGGCAGCAGTTGCTTGCTGCTGGCCAACGTGACCGGATGCAGGCGGGTGCCGCTGCCACCGGCCAGGATGATGCCTTTACTGCTCATGCGGCGGAACCCAGGCGTTGGCCCTCGTACTTCGCCGTCCGGATCGCCTGCCACCAGGGCGCATGGTCGCGGTACCAGGCGATGGTCCGGCGCAACCCGGCGTCGAACCCGTGGGGGGCGGTCCAGCCTAGGGCGGCGGTGGTGCGGGCGGGATCGATCTCGTAGCGAAAGTCGTGGCCGGGGCGGTCGGTCACGAACTGGATCAAACGCCGGCGCGGGCCGGCCGGGTCGGGGGAGAGTTCGTCCACGATGTCGCAGATGGCGTGTACGACTTGCAGGTTGCTGCGCGGCTGTTGCGCGCCAATCGCCAGAGTATCGCCGGGTGCGGCGTGCTGCAGGGCGAGGACCAGGGCGGCCGCATGGTCGTCGACAAACAGCCAGTCGCGGGTGTTGGTTCCGTCGCCATAAACCGGCAGCGGCCGCCCCTCGATCGCGTTCAGGGTGACCAGCGGGATCAGCTTTTCCGGAAACTGCCACGGGCCATAATTATTGGTGGTGTTGGTCACAAACGCCGGCAGGCCGTAGGTGTGGAACCAGGCGCGAACCAGGTGGTCGGACGCTGCCTTACTGGCCGAATACGGGCTGCGCGGGTCGTAGGGCGTGGTTTCCGTGAATGGCGGGTCGCTGGGGCCGAGGGCGCCGAACACTTCGTCGGTTGAGATGTGGTGGAACCGGAATGCTGCCTTTGCCGCCGGGGCCAGCGCCGACCAATACGCGCGGGCGGCATCCAGCAGCACAAACGTCCCGGTGATGTTGGTCGCGATGAACGGGGCCGGGCCATCGATCGATCGGTCGACATGGCTTTCCGCCGCCAAATGCATCACGGCGTCGGGCTGGTGCGTTGCGAATACCTGCGCCATCGCCGCCACGTCGGTAATGTCTGCACGGACCAGCGTATGCCGGCGGTCGTGACGCGCTTCCTCCAACGCATCCTCACTCGCGGCATAGGTCATCTTGTCGACATTCACGACCGTGTGGTCCGTATGCCGGATCAGGTGTCGAATGACGGCCGAGCCGATGAAGCCGCAGCCGCCTGTTAGTAGAATGCGCATCAATATCCCTGGTCCTGCACCGCTATCGGTCCGGTTAACGGCAACCGCACGCCGGCGCAACCTGGGGGCACGGTCCAATAATCAGGGCCATCGTGCCTGGTCTAGCCGCGGCTTTTGCAATACGACGGCCGCAACACGTAAGAACGATATGCGCGGCGCTGGTTGGAGAGGGGACAAGCCCATGAGCAAGCGGAGGTCCAAAAAGACAGCGTCGTCAGCAAGTCTGATCGTCGCGGCACAACCCGCGCTGCAGTTCGCGGATGGCGTGCTTTCGGGCCAATTCACCCCGATGTCCGACGTGCGCACCGTGGCGGTTTTTGCCGATCGGCAGTTGGTCGACACCGCGCCGGCGCATGATGTGCCGGGTACGGCCACCCGGTCGTTCAGCATGCCTATCCCGGCGACGCTGTTTGCCCGCCATTTCACGGTCCGGGACGCATGGACGGGGCAGTCCCTGGGTTTGCCCATATTTGACTTCAGCACATTCCGCACGGCCAGCCTGGATTGGTGGTCGGTCCAGGACAAACGGATCGAGGGGCGGGTAACGGTCAGTGGCTCGGCACTACCGCCGGCCGAAACGCCCCTGCCCGTGTTTGTAGCCCGGGAAGGGTTACCCTACGGCGTCGCTTTCGCCATGGCCGATGACGATGGGGCTGACAACGACGGGGCTGACAACGACGGGGCTGACAACGGTGAGGCCGGACCCGGCCGGTCCTATCGGTTCAGCCTGCCGCTTGCTGCACTGCCGCCGTTGCGAGAATCGTACGTTGTAAATGCGAGTATCAGTGGCCTGGCTGTGCAGGACCGCGGCCTGGCCATCACCGTCATCGATTGCGGTGCGGCCGGCTACGTCGACGCCATCGAGGGCACGCGGGTAAAGGGCTGGGCCATCGACCTCACCCGGCCCGCAACCCGCGTGCACGTCGACCTACAGATCGACGACCAAACGGTCATGACCACGATGGCTGACACCTACCGCGCCGACATCGAGGCGCTTGGGGTCGGGGATGGTAAAAGTGCATTCGAATTCGCACTACCGCCAAATCTGCCGTTGGACCGCAGCATTGCGATCGGTGTCGTTCTCGCCGGCACAGGGCTGCATCTGACGAACAGCCCTTTTGTCCGCCCGGCAATTCCCCGCTTTGCAGGGTTCTTCGACGCTGTCGAGGGGCCATTTGCCGGCGGGTGGGTCGTGAACATGCGCGCACCCGGCGAGCCGCTGGAGGTCGAAGCGATCTGCGGCGGCGAGGTGATCGGGACCGGGCTGGCCAACCTGTATCGCGGGGATGTGGAAGACGCCGGGCTACCGACGGCACGCTGCGGCTTCCGGTTCCTGCTACAGCGTCCGTTGGCCAAACTGCTTAACCAGGACATCGTGATCCGGGTCGTGGGCACCCGGGAGATCGTCACCGGCTCACCCCGGCAAGTCACGCAGAACATCAATATCGAACGCTTTCTCGGCCGGGGCACCCTGCCCGCCCCGTTGCGATCGCGGCTCGGCCGCAGGCTTACCCAACAGACAGCCGGCACGATGATTTCTATCATCATGCCCGTGTACAACACGAAACAGGTTTGGCTGGTTGAGGCGCTAAATTCCGTGATGGCCCAATGGTCTGAAAATTGGGAGCTAATTTGCGTCGACGATGGCAGCACCGAACCGCACGTTCTAAAAACGCTGGCCGCGGCGCAAAGCCTGGATTCAAGGGTCCGCGTGTTGCAGTCAGCCCGCAACAGCGGCATCGCCGCGAGCGTCAATTTCGGGCTGCGCGCAGCGCGGGGCGCCTATGTCGCGTTCCTGGACCATGATGATGTGATCGAGCCGGACGCCGTCTATCACCTCGCCCGCGCGGCCCAGGATACCGGGGCGGAACTTATCTATTCCGATGAAGCGATCACTACAGACGATATCAACTCGGTAATCGAGGTGCGAGCGCGGCCGGCGTTCAGCTATGACTACTATCTGTCCCACCCCTATTTCGTGCACCTGATTGCCGTTCGGACCGACATCGCGCGCCAGGCAACCGGTTGGGACGAGGGGCTGACGATCTCGGCTGACGTCGATTTCGTTTTACGGGTGCTGGAGCAGGCAACGGTCGTGGCCCACGTGCCACGCGTGCTGTACCGGTGGCGAACGCACACAACCAGCGCCGGCCATGCCAAGCAGGGTGAGGTTACATCGGCGACGCGGGACGCCATAGCCCGCCACCTTGCCCGGCGGAACCTGCCAGCCACGGTCAGCGATGGCCTAGGGTACAACAGTTTCCGGCTGGACTGGCCCGATGACGGGGGTGAGGTGCTGATCGTCATCCCCACCAAAAACCGGGTTGACTTGTTGCGATCCTGCATTGAGTCTATAGCGGAGACGACGGATCGGGCCGATTACCGAATTGTCGTCGTCGACCATCAATCGACCGATCCAAAAACGATCAAGTACCTTGCCAAGATCGCGCAGCCAAAAGCCGACGGGCCCCGGGTGGTGGTGATGCCCTATGCCGGCGTGTTCAATTATCCGCGGATCAACAATCGTGCGGTGGCGGCGCACGGGCAGGATGCCCGGTACGTTCTATTTCTGAACAACGATGTCGAGGCGATCAAGCCGGGTTGGCTGCCGCGGCTTCGTAGCCTCGGCGCCCGGCCGGAGGTCGGGGCGGTCGGGCCACTGCTGCTGTACGGGGATGACCGGGTGCAGCATGCGGGCGTGCTGGTCGGCTTCAGCGACGCAGCCGATCATGCGATGAAGTTCGTCAATGCCTATCTGGACAAAGAGCGGCGGCACCCTGGCTACAACTGCAACCTGATCTCGGTGCGCGACTACTCCGCCGTGACCGCCGCCTGCGTTCTGATGCGAATGGACGTGTTCCGCGCGGTGGGCGGGTTCGATGAGAAGTTTGTGGTCGGGTTCAATGATACTGACCTGTGCCTGCGTATCGGTGATGCCGGGTGGAAGGTCCTGTATGACGGGTTTACCGTTCTCTATCATCATGAGAGCGCAACCCGGACTGAGACCAAGGAAGTGGCTCACCCCGAGGATGATAAGCGGCTGCGCCACCGCTGGGCGCGGTTCTTTACGTCCGGCGATCCGTTTTACAGTCCGCTTCTATCGCCGAAAGGATCTGATCATACGCTGCGGACAGAAGTCGGGTGTAAGGGGCGAATGTCGGTCCGGACCGTGGGGCTCGCGGACCTGCCGAAGCGTGTCCGGCAGCGCAAGCCGCGAGGATCGTAACATGATGCGCCGTATGAAGGACGGGCCCGCGCACCGTGGGTTAAGGCGGGTCGATCGGTGAAGTGGTTTTTTGCGCTGAGTGAGGCAAGCTTTGGCCATCCGGACCACGATTGGATCGACCTGATTCGCGCGGCTGTCGCGTCAGCGCGTGCCAACACGTCGCTGGAGGCCCACTTTGTGTATGATGGCCGACCGGGCGACTTCACAGAGTATCTGATCGCGCAGGGTGTGACAGTCCATCACCATCGCCTGACGTATTTGGGTAATATCGAACAGCGTTGGGCCGCACTCGGTTTACCGCCTGACCCAGCCCGCCTCGCAATTATCGCTGGCGCTTACTTGCGTACGGACATTCCGCGGTTCGGCCTATCGGACGAATATGTCCTATACACAGATTGCGATGTTATATTTCGGTCTAACCCGGCGGTCGAGCAATTTCGTCCCGCATTTTTCGCCTGCGCCCCACAACGTTTGAAAGATGATCCGACCGATCTAAACTCTGGCGTTATGCTGATGAATGTACCGGCAATGCTGGACGAGGTGGCAAACTTTGCACACTACATCGTCAATAATTTCGAACGGTTCAGCGCGTTCGACCAGGACGCTTTGGGTGAGTATTACGTTGGGCGGTACAGCACGCTGCCGTTGACACTAAACTGGAAGCCTTATTGGGGGTCGAACCCCGCCGCGGAGATCATTCACTTCCACGGCCCGAAGCCGGGCGTCGTACGCAAGATACTTCAGCAGCCGGACGTGGTGGTGCCGCCGATCTGGCGTGAGTTGTTTGATGAAAACCCCGTGGCGTACAAGGATTTCCTGGGTGAGTGGGACCGCTACCTCGCGATGGCCAGCCCGTTTCGCCCGGCGTGATCGGAAACGTTATGTTGACTCCCGCCACCCAACTATGGGGCGCTGCGACGGTCATAGACAGTGACCCATCGACCAAGATTTACAGAGACGTAATTTTCCGGCCCCTTCGCAGCCACCTCTTTCTCGACAAAGACCCAGATTGGGGCGTGTACCACGCGGATGGAGCCCTGATCGACGCCGCGGCCTATTGCCGGTTTCCAGCCCGTACGCTTGTCGGCCAAAGCCGAGTTATCCCGCCCGAGCCATGCGGGAATGCGCCGCCGGGCGTGTATGTCTATGGCGGGCCAGTCATCATGCACTATGGCCACTTTATTACGGCCGCACTGCCAAGACTTTGGCAGATTATGCGCGGTGGGCTGCCGGCAGACGTAAAAATAGTATGCCATTCTCACAACAGTCCTAATTTGTGGTTCGAGCATGGGTATATCGCGGCTATCTTCGGGGCACTTGGTCTGACACCGGATAGTTTCGCTCAATTTTCCGAGCCCGTTCGCATCCCACGCTTAACCGTTTCGCGCCCGGCTTTGCAGGAACAGACCTACGCGCACCGCGTGTTTCGGGAGCTTTGTCTAACGATCGGGCGAAAGTTTACGGGAAGTGTCTTGAAAAACCGGACCGCTTACTTGTCCAAATCGCGGCTTGCCGCGGGCGGAAACCGCTTTGTACAGGAGGCCATTATCGACGATGTCATGATTTCGAAGGGTGTCGATGTGTTGTATCCTGAGACGATGCAGTTTGCAGATCAGGTCCGAATGTTCGGTGCTTACTCCACGCTTATCGGGACAGTCGGTTCGGCATTCCACACTGCTTTGTTTAGCGATCGTGCGTCGCGTATTATCGGCCTCAACCCTGACCAGTTCCTGAATGCAAATCACGCATTGGTCGATGGCCTGACCGGCAACAACGCGACCTATTTTTGCGCTGAAGCGCGTGACGAAGCCGCTGGTGGGTCAGATGGCTTTATATGGCGGCTACGAGAGCCAGAAGTGATAGCGCACGCCCTATTGGAGTTAATATAAGATGGCTTCGATGAACCTACTTGATTACTTCTTTAGTAACACGCAGCGGCCAATACATAAGAATATACATTACTTTCCAATTTATGAGCGACACTTCGCGCCATTCGTCGCGCGGCCGTTGGTACTATTCGAGATTGGGTGCGGGCGCGGCGGCTCCCTACAAATGTGGAAACGGTTTTTCGGCCCGAACGCATTGATCGTCGGGATCGACATCAATCCGAATTGCGCAGAGTTCGAGGACGAGCAAGTTAAGATCTGCATCGGCAGCCAGTCAGACACGGTTTTCATGCAGGATGTGTTGGACCGGTTTGGCCGTCCGGACATCGTCATCGATGACGGCAGCCATATCATGGACGACGTGAACGCAACATTTAGCTGGCTCTATCCCCGCATGTCTAAGCACGGCATTTATTTGGTGGAAGATTTGCATACTGCTTACTGGACCGAATTTGGCGGTGGCTTTCGTAAGCCAGGGACGTTTATTGAGCGGTGCAAAGACCTAATTGACGAATTGAACGCCGATTACACCAGGGGTTATCTGCCGGAGACCGAGTTTAGCGTGGAAACAATCTCGATGCATTTCTACGACAGCGTCGTTGTGTTTGAGCGGGGTGCTACTTACGATAAGCGATCCGTCGTGACCGGTGACCAGAAGGCATAATCAGGCGCGTTTTCAGCGGACGCAGGAGGCCAGTTGGCCCGGGCTGAAAAAGATCTTCCGGGTCGAACCGTGCGTACCGGCCTACGCCGCGCGCCGTGCCGTAATCGGCAGCCCATGGTGGTGTGGTGGAACCATGCCCCATTGCGGCGCTGCCCCTTCATGGACTGTGATGTCCACGAACCCGGCCTGCTGTAACCACTGGAGCGTGTCCGCACGTGAGAAGATGCGCATCTCCAGCGTCGTGCCCGGCCCGCCGTGAAAAACCAAGTCCGAGTGGACGGTGTAGCGTCCGGCCTGGTCCCGATTAACCAGCACCCACTCCTCCCCCACTTTTGTCACGGCGAAACTGTGCAGATTCGGGAAATGCTCGACCGTTTCCGGGACATCGGTGAA
>JAYVTX010000274.1:0-9847 GCA_043788425.1 Rhodospirillales bacterium | reverse complement strand
CGATCCTTTACAGTCCCTATAATTGGCAGGTGCTGGCCGGCGTGGCGACGGCGTGGAACCCGGGGGCCTATTTCCGGGTGTTGTTCAGTGGATCGAGCTGCACGCTGAACTTCGACGTGAGTGCGAACGCGCCGCCGCTGTCTCAGCTTTGGTGGCGAGTGGATAACGGGCCGTGGACCCCAGCGGCGGTGGCGGCGGCGATTGCCTGCGCGATTCCGGCCCTGACGATTGGCAACGCGGATGTGCCATTTCACCGGTTAGACGTTGTGGTGAAGTCCATGGATAGCGGGCCGACGACGAACCGTTGGGCCGCGCCGGCGCCCGGGACAATCCGGTTTACAGGCCTGACGTTGGGGGCCGGCGCCGGGGTGCAGACGCCAGGGCGAGCGGCGCTGAATATCATTGTGTACGGCGACAGCATTACCGAGGGTATCCGCACCCTGGGTGAGTCGGGTGCCACGCCTGATGTGAACGACGCGATGTTTGGCTGGGCTTTCAAACTGGGCGAGCTTCTCGGGGCGGAAATTGGGTTGGTGGGGTTTGGCGGCACTGGTTACGTGACCTCGCTCGGGCAGGTTCCGGCGTTTCCGTTGAGTTATGGCCTGATCGCGCAGGGCGTGGTGCGAAGCTTCACACCGGCGCCGGATTTGGTTGTTGTCAATCACGGGACCAATGATGGCAGTAACAACGTGCAGGCAGCGGCTGTGCAGGCGCTGAATGGGCTACTGGCGGCGGTGCCCTGCAAGGTTGTGCTGCTTAACCCGTTACCGACGTCTGACAATGCCTATCTGCAGGCGGCGATTGGGGCATGTAGTGCACCCGCACGTGCGGCGTTTGTGAGCACGGCCGGGTTTTTCCAAAAGTCGCTGGGCGCAGACGGGTTCCAACTGCATCCATCTGGGCCGAATGCGACGGGAGTGATTGGGCCGAAGGTAGCAGCCGCGCTGCGGCCGTTTCTGGCCGGGGCGGGGGCGGGGGCGTCGGCGGCGGTTGCACGGTGGACGCATTGAGGGCGATGCGGGATGCGCGGGTTGCCCTGCATGCCGCGTTGACGGTCATCATGATGTGGCTTGCGATGCTGTTGGCGTGGCCGGCGGGCACGTTTGCGACCAGCATTAGCTACGGGGTCATGCACCGGATCGCCTCCGAGGAGGGTTGGGCGATGGCGTTCTCGGTGGTGGCGAGCGTGGGGGTGAGCGGGTTGTGCACTGCAAGCCGGTTGCTGCGGCTGTTTTCCGTACTGGTGCTGGCGACAGCGCATGGGGTGGTGGCGATCAGCTTTGTGCTGAGCAACCCGGCTGAGACTGGGACGGGGACGTACGCGGTCCTAGCGGTTCTTGGCTACTACCTGGCCTGGAGGCGTGCCGATGATGGCGTTTAGACCGTTTTGGGGCGGGGTCTGGCGGCGGGAGCCGTGGTGGGCGGAGTTTTGGTCTGGCGTGACGGCTGTCGGTTGGGGCGGATTGGGTTTGGCGGCGACCGGGGTGTGGCCGAGCATGTCGGTTTTGGCCCGGCTGGGTGGCGTTGGCTTCTGGGAGCAGGCAGCGCTGGGACTGGGGACGATACAGCTTGTGTTTCTGGTCAGTGATGCGCGCTGGCTGCGCTGGTCCGGTGCGGCGGCGATGGCTTGGTTTTGGGCTGTGCTGACGCTGGGGGTTTGGGCGGCGGTGCCGGGCGCACCGGGCGTTGCAGTGTACGTGGGATGGTGCGGGATCAACCTGTACAGCAGCGTGCGGCTGCTGCGCCCGCATGGTTGAGGGGCTTGGCCACCTGGTTGACCCTGGCGGGCCATGGTGGGTTGTGGCAGCGGCTGGGCTGCCGAGTGCGGCTAGCGCAGCCTGGGTTTGGTGGCGCTGGTTTGCAGAGCGGGGCGACCGCCATGCGGACCGGCTGCTGACGCGTGAACAGGCCATTCTGCGTGACCTGGATGTGCAGCGCGTGGCGCTGGGGCGGGAGCATGCGGAGCTGTTTGACCGGCTGCGGGCGGAGCTGCTGCGAAAGGAGGCGCGGTGTGCCGAGTTGGAGCGAGATCGGGACCGGGGCTGGGATTTGGCACGGTGGTGGAACCGGCGGGCGCATGAGCTACGTCATGTTGGGTTGAACGCACAAACGATCGTGGTTGGGCTGTGTGCGCGGGAGGGGGTTGACGTCCCACGCTGGCCGGACATGGCGCTACCGCATTTGGAGGAGCCGACATGAGTGCGTTTGAACGAGCGTTTGCCGTGGTGGTTGGGCACGAAGGTGGGTTGAGCATGAACCCAGCCGATCCGGGAAATTGGACGGGGGGTGCGTGCGGCGTCGGGGTTTGTCATGGGACTAAGTTCGGCGTTTCGGCTGCGTCGTATCCGGGGCTGGATATTGCGTCACTGACCTTGGGCGACGCGCAGGCGGTGTACCGGCACGACTATTGGGATCGAGTGGAGGGTGATGCGCTACCCGGGCCGCTGGCACTATTGGTGTTTGATGCTGCTGTTAACAACGGGTTGGGCAGGGCGGTGCGGTGGTTGCAGGAGGCGGCGGGGGTGACCGTCGATGGTGTGATTGGCCCGGTGACGTTGCGGGCGGTGATGGGTGCGACCGGGTCGGTGCTGATGGCTGAATTTCAGGCTCGGCGATTGTTGTTCATGGCCGGGTTGCCGACCTGGCGGCAGTTTGGGGCGGGGTGGGCGCGGCGGTTGAGCCGGCTGCCGTATGAAGCGATCGGAATGGGGGTTTAAGCAATGGATTTCACGGCAATTGCGATAGATGCCGCCAAGGGTGCGGCGGCAGGGTCGGTTGTACCAGGCGTGGGGACGGCGCTCGGTGCGGCGGGGGCCGTTGCACTGGACTTGGCGCCGGAACTGGCGCGGTGGCTGTTTGGACCCGGGTCGGAGCCGGTGGTGGCGGCGGTCCAGGCGGCGATCGGGGCAGCGACGGGCTCTGTAGACCCGGATATTCAGGTGGCGCGGGTAGCTGACCCGGCGGTGGCGTCCGCATTGCGGATACAGCTGGCGCAGATTGCGGCAGCGGCAGCGGCGGCGCGGGATGCGGCGCAGGTGAGTGCATTGGCGGCGGTGCTGGCGGACGTGGCCGGGGCGCGGGCGCAGACTTTGGCGCTGGTGCAGTCGCGAAGTGCGCTGGCGTGGGGGGCGCCGATTGTCAGTCTGGTGGTGTTGGTGACGTTTGGTGCGGTGGTGTCTCTGGTACTGTTTCGGGCAGTTCCGGCTGGGTCGGAGGCGGTGCTGAATGTCCTACTGGGGACGCTGGGGGCGATGGCAACGAGTGTGGTTGGATATTGGGTCGGGAGTAGTGTTGGGAGCGTGCGGAAGGACGACAGGCTGGCGTTGCTGGAGGGGCGAGGGTGAGGTGAACAAGGCGGGTTAGGCGGTCGAACTCGGCGATCGTGAGTGTTTCTGCGCGGCGTTCCGCGTCTAGGCCAGCCTTGGTCAGCAATGCCTCACCACCTAAACTGCGTAGTGAGCCGCGGAGCATCTTACGGCGTTGGCCGAAGGCGGCGGCGGTGACGCGTTCCATGGTGGCGAACAGGGTTGGGTCAGGCTGTTCGGCGTGGGGGGCTAGACCGATGACGGCAGACCAGACCTTCGGCGGTGGGGAGAATGCGGTTGGGGGGAGCCTCAGTAGCAACCCGGTGCGGCACACCCACTGGGCTAGGACAGATAGCCGGCCGTAGGCGGGGGTGTCGGGTTCGGCACAGATGCGCTCGGCAACCTCCAGCTGAAACATCAGCGTCATGCGTTCCCACTGTGCGGCCTGGCGTAGCCATCCGATCAGAAGTGGGGTGGCGACATTGTAGGGAAGGTTCGCGGCGAGCTGGCGGGGAGACGGTACGCGGGCTGCAAGGTCGGTTTTGGTCGCGTCGGCCTGCAGTACTTTGAGGCGGCCGGGGAAGGCGGTGGCAAGTTCTTCGATTGCGGGGATCGCACGCGGGTCGAGTTCGACGGCCAGCACCGATGCGGCGTCGGTTCCGAGCAGGGCGCGGGTTAGACCGCCGGGCCCGGGCCCGACCTCCACGACGTGGCGGCCGGTTAGCGTGCCGGCCTGACGGGCGATGCGGGCCGTCAGGTTCTCATCGAGTAGGAAATGCTGGCCAAGCTTGCGCCGGGCGTCCAGGCCGTGGCGGGCGATGACGTCGCGTAGCGGTGGAAGGGTTACGAGACGCTCCGTTCGTCAAGGGTTGCCCGGCGGCGAAGGTCGCGCTGCAACTGGCGGGCTGTTAGCTCAACCCGTTCGTTCAATAGCCTGGCGCTGATCTCTTCCTTGCCAGGGGCGGATGTTGTTTTGGTCTCGCGTGAGCAAAGAATAATGACGGCTACACCCTCGGTCGAAATGACTGGTTTGGTAGCGACGCCGGGTTGCAGGGCGCCCAGCAAGGCTCGAAGCGGGGGGGAGCCTAGCTGTTCCAGCTTGACCTCGCCCGGGTTGGCCGGACGGGCATTGCCTAGGCGCGTGTTGGCGGCCTCCATTTCTGGGCAGGAGTGGACGGAGCCGGAAAGGGCCTTGGCTTGTTCGACCGCGCGTCGCTGTTGGTCAGTGGGCGCGCGGGGGTCAAGCACGCCGGTGAATGGGATAAAAGCCTGGCGGATGTCGAGTACGGTAGACTTGTCGCGGCCCAGCTGACGGCGTCCGCGAAGCTGGACGATTGTGATGCCACCGGGCACGGGAATGGGGTTGCTGATGGCCCCTTCTGGCATTTGGGTGGCGATGGCAGCGACGGGCGGGTCCAGCTGATTGGCGCGGACCCAGCCGAGTTCCCCACCCTGCAACGCGGTCTGGCTTTGGCTGAATTGCGCCGCCATGACGGGGAACGGGGCGCCGGCGCGAAGCTGCGTTATGATGGTTTCGGCGAAGCGCTGCGTGTCCGCCTGCTTCGCTGGGTCGTCGATGGGCAAGAAGATCTCACCCACCCGGAATTCAGGCTGGCCGGCGCTGGCCTCGAACTGGCGGACCTGGTCGGCTACGTCGGCGTCGCTGATTTCTGCCCGGGTACCGAGCTCCTGGCGTAGAACGCGCGTCCAGCCGAGCTGCACCCGCACCTGGTCGATCAAGGTTCGTAGGCCGATACCGGCACCGGCCAAATTACCATTCAGCGCGCCCTTGGCCATGTTATTACGCTGTTCGATCTCACCGATAGCGCTGGCGATCTCTTGGTCGCTGACGTTGACCTTCCGGCGTTGCACCTCTTGCAGGCGAAGGCGTTCGTCAACGAGTTGTTTCGCGATTTGGGGACGTAGGCGGGCCAGGACTTCGGGCGTAACTGGCAACCCTGTGGTCAGGGCGAACAGACGGGCACGGGCAGCGACGTCACCGGTTGTAATAACGTCGCCATTGACGACCGCGACAATCCGCTCGCCCGGGGACAGGGCCGCAGTCGGTGTCGCGGGCGTGGGCCGGGGTTGGGCTATAGCGGTGCTGGCCAGCAGCAATAATGCAGAAGTCGCACGGCCTATCATCGTCGTTCCCCTGTTATAACGCATTGTAGCCGACCTGCCCCACGGTCTTGAATGTCAACTGGAATAGTAACAACGACGCTCCGTTATCGCCGTTTAGCGACGTGTAGCGCCGGGTGAAGTTCAGGTCGACGATCAGGCACTCGTCTTCATACGTGCCGTGCAACCCGGCTGCCGTAAGGCGTGAACTGTTGAGGTCGCGACGGACGTATCCGCTGGCCTTATAGTGCTCGAAAAGTTGGGTCGAAGCATTCAACGTAATCTCGTTCCGGTGAACGAAGTAGCTCGCGGGCGTCGTGGGCGTGTCATACAGCGCGTAGGGATTTACCGCAGAATAGAGATAACCGACACCCAGGCGGAACGGTGCACCGCCTACGGTTGCGACAGCGTCTGCAAACCGGACTTGGCGGGTGTTATGATCAAGTCGCGTCCGCGCGGTGACGTCGAGGTACGGTCCTGGACTTAGGGTACCGCGGGTGACGATGTCAGATGCCCGCTGCTCCAGGCCCGATCCAACTGGGAATGTACCATCGCGATGCGAGCGAAAACTTTCGCCAATCATGGCGTCCGCGACTGCGGTGCCGACCGTCCAATTCAGGTGCAGGGCGACGTTGGCGCGCACCCCCCCCTCCAGCCGGTCGACGCCGGGGTATCGATTGAGTGAGAAGAGGTTTGCATCCGTAAACTCGAAGTCGAGGCTGTCTTCGTTCGGTATCTTGTACCGCCGGCCGGCACCCGTGTTTGGGGCGGCGATGACCTGCACAATCGGTTCGATCAGTTGCGAGCCGCGGGGAGTTGCCCGCAGCAACGGCCAACTGACTTTCAGCGCTGCCTGGGCGTGGCCGCGGGCAGCCTCGGTCGAACCGATCGGGGCGTAGTTGGGATTCTGATTGAGGCTCGTCGCCGAGTAACCGGCTGCGAGTGTCTGCAACGTCAACCCATAAACCTCGCCAAAACGACCGATGAACGGGCGTTCCCAATTCAAGGTCGCTGCCAGGCGCTGGGTATTGGTGCCCTGCTGGCGGACGATGTTGAAGTTTTGAGTTTCGAAGTTCAGGCGCCCGCCCAACGCATCGGGTTCTCCAACGAAAGAATAGCTGTAGCGCGGCAGTACGTACGGCAGCCGGGACTGGTTTACGCTCGCGACGAGCGCCTGAAAGGCAATCGTGTCCAGGCGTGTGTAGGCACCCGTGCCGAACCCTTCGACATAAAGGCGGCTGGTCAACACATCCGCCCGGTTCTGCTGCCGGTAGTCGCGCAGGTAGCGCGCACTACTGGCCCGGTTCAGGTCGAAGCCGTACCGCCACGTGTCATCATAGGCGAACCGGCCGCGGGCGAAGATGTCAGCCTGCGGCTTCTTTTCGTCAAACCCCAGGCCGGCGTCGACAGTCAGGGTGCCGTCGTTGAACCGCCGGCGGTATTCGGTGTTCAGGTTGATACCGTTCAGCGTGTTGAACGTCGGTGTAGCCGTCAGGTCCGATTGCGGGTCAATCGCCCAGTAATATGGGGTTGTAAGGAACCCGCCGAGGCGCTTTGCCGTCCCTAAGCTGGGTACTAAGAACCCGCTCGCCCGCCGGATTGAAGGGTCGGTGTGCCAGAAATACGGTAGCCACACGACCGGTACGCCGTAGATGTCGAGGACGGCGTCCTTGTACTCGACCCGCTCGTTTTCCTTGTCTTGGACAGCACTACGCGCCCGGATCTGCCATAGCGGCGCCCGCGTCGGATCGGTCACACACAGATTGCAGGTCGTGTAAACCGCGCGACTAAGTTCGTTCAGCTCGCCCCCGCGCACACCCGTGACGCGCCGCGCGGAGTTAGCGACCAGGCGGCCGTTCTCGGCTAGCAGCGCCCGCATCCCTTTCAGGACGCCGTCTCTCAGGCCCTCGGTCAATTCGGCATAGTCGGCGAATACGACTTGTCCATCGGGCTGGACCATGACGACGTTGCCGGTTGCAGCTGCGACGTTCGTAGTACGGTCGAATGTGATGCGATCGGCTTTGAGGACATTTTCCTGCTGCCAGGCCTCCACATTGCCCGTCGCGGTTACCACCTGCTTGTCGCGATCGTATTCAAGCCGGTCGGCCGTGAAGGTCACCGGTTCATTGCGGCTGATGGGCTGCGGCGGTGGAGCGCCTACAACCCGGCGCATTTGGGCGTCTGCTGTAGCCGGTACGACGATGCAGGCCAGTGCGACCGCACCCAGTGACAGGCCGACAAGCGAACGACGCGCAGAGTGGAGGGACCGGACGGACATGCGCCGCACCATAGCGTTCAAGGCCGCGTTGGTAAAACCAGCTATCCGCGCGCGGCGAACGCGTTGAACGTGATTAGCGTGTAGGTGTCCGCCACCCCCGGCAGCGTTTGAAGCCGCTCGGTCACGAATAGCCCAGTATCTTGGGAAGAATCGAGGTAGAATTTACCCAGCAGGTCATATTGCCCCGACGTGGAGTAGACCTCCGACAGCTCCTTAATCGTATCGACGGCAAGCTGCGCGACCCGGTATGCCTGGCCCATTTCGCACTTGATCTGGACGAAAATCGCTCTCATGACTTTCGTCTAGCACAGGCGCACAGCGACTACTGCCCGTATCGCGCCAAAACGCCTGCCACTCCCTGGGCCGTCGTGGGCCGGCCCAGGAGGTAGCCTTGTCCTTCGCCACACGCGATGCCAGACAAAATTTCCAGTTGTTCCTCGGTCTCTACCCCCTCCGCCGTGCAGCGAACGCCCAATTCCGCACATAGCCCGACGATTGCGCGAACGATGGCGATACGCGCGCTCCCGTGCTCAATCCCATCAATGAAAGTGCGGTCAATTTTGATCTTGTCGACGGGCAAGTCGGATAGCCCGCCAAGCGACGAATATCCGGTCCCAAAATCGTCAATTGCCACACGGACTCCGAGGTTACGGAGCGCCTGCAACGTCTCGGCCGCGGCGGTTACATTAGTAATGACACAGCTTTCCGTCAGTTCAAGCTCCAGGCGCGCCGGGTCCAGGCCGCTTGTCTCCAGCGCGCGATGGACGGCTGCCGTCAGCGTTCCATCGTTAAGCTGAACGGCGGAGACGTTTACAGCGATACCAAGGTTTCCCGGCCAGCTCCGTGCCGTTTGGCATGCAGCTTCAAGCGCCCATGCGCCAATTTGACCAACCAGGCCAAGCTCCTCGGCAAGCGGGACGAAGTCGGATGGGGGAACGTGCCCTTCGACCGGGTCGCACCAACGCAGCAGCGCCTCAAACCCCGTGACTTTACGGGTCATAAGATCGATTTGTGGCTGATATTGCAGGCTGAAAGCCATTGCCTGCACGGCAAGGCGCAGTCGGCTGCCCATCGCCTCGCGGGCGCAGGATGGGCCGTCGGTGCCCGGCTCGTACAGGTGAACCGTCCCCTGCCCATCGCGCCCCCGGCTATCCTGACGCGCGCGCTGCATCGCGGCAGACGCATGACCAATGGCCTTCCCTGCGCGATCTGCCGGGTCTGCAACACTCCCGGGTGCCAGCACGCACACACCAGCACTACCGGCGATCGTCAGCCGCTGTCCATCGATCACTACGGGCATGTTGATGAGGCGAAGCGCCTCTTCCGCCCAGGCGAGCCCTTCAACTGCTGTCGAATTCGGGCGCATCAGGAGGAACGCGACACCGCCCTGCTGATCCATTTGATCGCCGGACTTGAGGAACTCCGAAAGCCGTCCGCAAATCGTACGCAGCAACGCGTCGCCAATTCCCCGTCCGAGCTTTTCATTGATCCTGCAAACCCCGTTCAGGGATAGAGCCAAAACCACAGCTGGGCGGGAGCGTAGAACTTCATCCAGTGATGAAAGCAACGTTTCGCGGTGCGCCACCGTTTGCACGACCTCATCAGTCCAAGCTTCTGCCGTCATCGCTGGTGCGGCTGACGCATAACACTCAAAAGTGACCCGACCTGGGCTGGGCAGAGGTACATCAACGACGTTTTGCTCCCGTCCCGATAATGGATAGATATCTGGCGGAATCGCGGCAAGAACTGTAAATCACCTAAAACTTCTTGACCTTTTCTCTGTGCTTTTTACATCACAGTGTGGAAGGCTTGCATCAAACCGCCGCTTTCGGCACACCTACTCTATCATGACGGAGCGATAGAATGCTCGTCCTCATCGTCGGGCCATCCGGGGCCGGCAAGGATACGCTTATCAATGGGGCACGGGCGACGCTACCCGAGCAGTCTCGGATCCGGTTCGTCCGCCGCACCATCACCCGCACCGGTACGATTGCAGCTGAGGCGCACGACACCGTTACCGAGCAGGCCTTCACCGCCCTAACTGCTGCAGGGGCCTTTGCCCTATCATGGCGCGCGCACGGACTGCATTACGGCATTCCCGCTGACATTGCCGTCGACCTTGCCGACGGGCGGATCGTGGTTG
>JAYVTX010000273.1:0-3253 GCA_043788425.1 Rhodospirillales bacterium | reverse complement strand
ATGTCGGGCGCGACGATCACAAGATGGTACGGCGCTTCCGCGATGCGCTCGACGCGGTGCTGCTCGATTTGGCATTGCAGGTGGTCCGCGATGGTGAGGGCGCGCAAAAGCTAGTTCGAATCGACGTCACGGGTGCAACGACCAATAAATCGGCGCGCCGAGTCGCACTGGCGATCGCCAACTCGCCACTCGTCAAGACAGCTATCGCAGGTGCCGACGCGAACTGGGGCCGGATCGTGATGGCAGTCGGTAAATGTGGCGAACCGGCCGATCGCGACCGCTTGTCGGTGGGCGTAGGTGGAACCTGGATGGCGCGCGATGGCGCCGTGGTGGCCGACTATGATGAGGGCCCGGTGGTTGAGCACATGCGCGGCCGAGACATCGGCATCACCGTCGACCTTGGGTTGAGTAAGGGTCGCGGCACAGCGTGGACGTGCGACCTGACGCATGGCTACATCGACATCAACGGCAGCTACCGGTCCTAGGGCCACGGTGACGGCCGGCGCTCGCGCTGCGGCACGGATGGGCAGGATTACCTCCCGGTCCCGGCATCGCTGCCGGTGGATTACCGATGACCGCGCGATGCTGGCCGTGGGCCACGACCAACGTGGCGGCTGTGGGCGTGTGCGAACCGCGTTGGCTTCGGCCACCGTTTCCACCACGCGGCACGCTTGCTAGATAGCGCCAATGGATGCACACGCGAACGGCGGCCTGGCCCTGACGGAAACCGATCGCGTTGCCCGGCGGGAGCTGCAGCGATACCGTTACATCGCACTGGCCCTGCTGCTGGCGATGGCCGGGTTGATGCTTGCCACCTTCGCCATGCCCCGCACGTATTGGACGGACCTGCTGCGCGCCTGCGGTACGGCCGGCTTCGTGGGCGGGATCGCCGACTGGTTTGCGATCACGGCGCTGTTTCGCCATCCGCTCGGCCTACCGATCCCGCACACGGCCGTCATCCCCCGGCAGAAGGAACGGCTCGGCCGGTCGTTGGGACGGTTTGTGGCCGGCCACGTATTCACCCCGGCGGAGGTCGCGCGCGTGCTGGCGCGGATCGACGTGCCAGGCATCTTATCGCGGTTCCTGACCGACCCGGTAGCCGTCGCCCCCGCCGCCCGCGCCATCACGGCCGTCATGCCCCGCGTGCTGGCTACGATCGAGGACGGGCGTGCCCGTCGCACCATGGCCCGCATCGTGCCGCGCCTGCTGGGCGGTGCCGCGGCCGGCCGCATCGTCGCTCGCGCCCTACGCACGCTGGTCGATGGTGGCCGGCATCAGGAGGCGCTGGGCTTTTTGCTGGGCGAAGTCCGCCGGGCGCTCGACAGCCGGCACGACTCGCTACACGGCTTCATTCAGGACAAAGTCCGCTCCGCCGGCGGCAGGCTCGTCGGTTGGGTTTTGGGCGCACAGGTAGCCGAACGGGTGCTGGGCGTCGTGCGGGAGGAGTTAGACCGCATCGGCCCCGATGACGGCAGCGTCCGCCAGGCATTCGACCAATGGGTCCGGGCAGAAATCGACCGGATTGAGACCGACCCGGCCCGCGCCGCCGAGATCGGCCTGGCGCTGCGTCGCGTCGTGTCGCACGATACTGTGCAGGTCTGGTTGTGGGATGTCTGGGCCCGGCTGCGGATCGCGCTGGAGGCTGATGCAGCCAAGCCGGAGGGCCGAACCCAGGCGGCGATTGGGGCGGCGCTATCCAATCTCGGTACGTTGTTGGAAACCGACCCCGGCGCACGTGCCCGGCTGCAAATTGCAGCCGAAGGGATTGTAGCCAACCTGCTGCCCGCTGCGCAGGCCCAACTCGCAGACTTCATTGGCGACGTCGTAGCCGGCTGGGACGCCGACACGATTACCGAAAAGCTCGAACTGCGGATTGGCCGCGATCTGCAATGGGTGCGGTTCAATGGCACGATCGTGGGCGCGGCGACAGGTGGCGCAGTGTTCCTGCTGCTGACCGCCCTATTTGGCCGGGGTGCCTTTTAGCCGGACCACCGCCTCGTTCCGGCGTAGCGGCGGCAGGGTCCAGGGCGGGTCGTAGAACCAGCTGAACGGCACGCCATCGGCCTGGTACGGGCTATCTTTCAATAGCGTAAGCAGCCGGCCTTGCTGTTCCGCCACCGCGTCGGGCCGGGTGCTGCCAGCATAGCGCAACACAGCGACTGTTTCGGCCGGGTTAGTAACGATCAGGACCCTATCATCCAGCGGCCGCGGGGCTGTGGCCGCCGTAAGTGTAGCTGGTAGGAAGAACTGGATTACCGATCCGTCCTGCGCAACCGGGGCGGTCATGGCGATCACGCTGCCCCCCGGGCTGCCCTGCATTTGCGCGACGGGGGCCGTCATGGCGATCGTGCCCCCGCCCGTATTCCGGCCAAAGATATAGCCGGCCAGCCGCTGAAATCCCTCGCTGCGCGCTGCGACCTCGGACGCGGCAACGGTCGTCTGCGCCGCTAAACGCGGGCCGTACTGGCGGATTTCCGCCGGGCCGGCCTGACCGATGACGGTGTAGACCGGCTCCTCCGTACTACGCACGCCGATCACTGAACATGCGCCAGCTAGAAGACTACCGAAAAGGGCCATGCCAAAACGCTTCACACCGACAGCACATAACGCGAACGACACATATCTGATACCATAATGTACTTCGCCTCCAGGCTATAGGCACGTCATGACCGACGCCGTGCAGGTCAACCGTATTACCAAGACGTCCGGATCTCAACGCGCCCCGGCCGTCGATGTTGCAGCGCCGCATGTCGCCGCTGGTGAGATGGTGGCCCTGATCGGCGCATCCGGGTCTCGTAAAAGCACGCTGCTGCGGTTGATTGGCGGCTTAACCCTGGCTGATCGCGGTCCCGGCCAAATACCGGTTGCGGGCCGGGTCGGGCAGTTGCAGGGCGGTTGGGCCCAGCCAACGTCAAACCCGCTCTGGAAGCAGGATGTTTTTTCAGCAATTCAACTTCGCCAGTCGCCAGACCACGAAGCCAAGAATATCCCTCGTTTCACTTGTAGGCGCGGGCGGCACCGGCCAGAAATTATGGAAAGTCAAACGCTCATTTCAGTTGTAGCGAACTTGCGCCGTCATGCTGATTATCGTGGTGACAGTCACGTTCATCGCTGGTTTAACGCAACTGCTTCGCCGGGCATCACTCTAAACACCGGCCAGCCCGGCCGCGATCTGGTCGTTGATACCGATCAGGAAAGCGAAATCCGGCTTCGGCGCTCTCATCTCACGCTGCACCGTCAGGCCAACCGAAAT
>JAYVTX010000272.1:0-2705 GCA_043788425.1 Rhodospirillales bacterium | reverse complement strand
CCCGCAATCGCGGGTCGCTGCATGCGGCCAATATCGCCGGCGTCTCGTCCGTCGAGCAATCGTCGGTGACGATCAGCTCGAAATCCGCACAGGTCTGCGCAAGAATGCTGTCGATACTGGCGCGTATCGTGCCGGCCGCGTTGTAGGCCGGCATGATCACGCTGACCGCGGGCACAGGCCGCCTCATCCGCGCGTATCAGTGCGCGTTGGCACCCTCCGCCCCGATGCCGGTCTGTGAGCGGACATACAGCGCTTCATAGCGTCCCGCCTCGGCCAGCGACACCGCCGAATTACGCGCCATCACACTGCCCAGCCAGCAACCCAGGAACCCAAGCGGCATGGAAAATAAAGCCGGATTGTCGTACGGAAAGATTGCCGCGTGATGGCCCAGCACCTTTACCCAGATGCCCGGCGACAGGACGGTCAGACCGACGGCCGAGATCAGCCCCAGCCAGCCGCCCAGCACCGCGCCCACCGTATTGAAACCGCGCCAATACATGTTCAGCAGCAGCACCGGAAAATTCGCACTTGCGGCGACGGCAAAAGCCAAGCCGACCATATACGCAACGTTTTGTTTGTCGAAGGCCAGGCCGAGCCCAATCGCCAGCACGCCGAGGCAGACCGTCGCTACGCGTGAGACGACCACCTCGCGGCCTTCGGTCAGTCGGCCGCGCATAATGACGTTGGCGTAAAGATCGTGGCTGACCGCGGTGGCTCCCGCCAATGTCAGTCCCGACACCACCGCCAGGATGGTCGCGAACGCCACGGCGGACACGAAACCTTTCAACGCGCTGCCGCCGATCGCATCGGCCAGATGAATGGCCACCATGTTGCTGCCGCCATGCACAGTGCCACCGGTGACATAGGCAGCATTCTGGCCGACCATGCTGATGGCGGCAAAACCGATGATGAATGTCAGAATGTAGAAGTAACCGATGAAGCTGGTTGCCCAGAACACAGATTTACGGGCCTCCTTGGCGTCCGAAACGGTGAAAAAGCGCATCAGGATATGCGGCAGGCCAGCGGTGCCGAACATCAGCGCGATGCCGAGCGAGATGGTCGAGATCGGGTTCTTGAATTGCAGTCCCGGCCCCATGATGGCGGATTTCTTAGCGTGCGCGCCGATCGCGGCGTCGAACATTGCGTTCAGGCTGAAGCCGAAATGGGCCAGCGCCGCGATCGCCATATACGACGCTCCCAACAGCAGCAGCATAGCCTTGATGATTTGCACCCAGGTGGTCGCGATCATACCGCCGAACGTCACGTAGAGGATCATCAGCACGCCGACGATCAGCACGGCATAGAAATAAGGTAGCCCGAACAGCAACTGGATCAACTGCCCCGCGCCGACCATCTGCGCGATCAGGTAGAAGGCCACCACCACCAGCGAACTGACTGCTGCGAAGCTGCGCACCGGCACCGCGGACAGACGATACGACGCCACGTCGGCCAGCGAGTATTTGCCCAGATTGCGCAGCCGCTCGGCCATCAGGAACATGATGATGGGCCAACCGACCAAAAACCCGATAGAGTACAGCAGCCCGTCGAACCCGGACGCATAGACCATCGCCGAGATGCCCAGAAACGAGGCCGCCGACATGAAGTCGCCCGAGATCGCCACCCCGTTCTGAAATCCGGTGATCGACCCGCCGGCCGCATAGAAGTCCGAGGCCGTCTTGGTCCGGCGAGCCGCCCAGGCAGTGATCGCCAGCGTCAGCAGGACGAACCCGCCGAACATCAGGATCGCCGTGCTGTCCACCGGCTGACGCGCCACCGACCCCGCCGCCAAATCGGCCGCCCGCGCGCCCGACGCGCCGAACAGCGCAAATAGGGCCAATGCGAAGCGCATCATCGTGCGTCCTCCACCGCGCGCCGCGTTAACCCGTCGAACACACTGTTGGCCCGCAGCACATAGAACCCTGTGAGCACGATGGCGCTGAGGATCACCCCGAGCCCCAGTGGAAATCCCAGCGTCATCGTCCCGTACACCGGCGTCGCCATCAACGAAGGATCGAACGCTACCAGGAACACAAACCCGAAATAGATCACCAGGATAGCAATCGTCAGGGTCAGGCTCAGCGCGCCCCGGCTCCGCTCCAATTCCCGAAAAGCCGGGCTTGCACGCAGCCGCCTACTGGTCTGGTCGTCCATCGGATTCCCCCCTCGTTGCGCTTGCCGCGCACTCTGAGGCGAGAGTGGCAGATATTTTTCTAAGATTGAAGATACATCAGAGGGTTGAAGACACCACGGTGTCGAAGATGCCAGGGCCCAGGGCGACCCAGATCTTGTTTCGGCTATGCATCAAGCATCAATCGAGCGCCGCATCGGACCTGAAGCGGGGTTGTCCGATGCGACCTCAACGGATCGGATCACGCTCCAGGATCGACGAGCGGCTCGGTTTTTCAGACGCTGAGCGTTGCCGATCCTTGACCTTTCCGCAGAGCCGCAGCCTTGAACAGGGCATAGGCACGGACACGCCGGCGATCCTTACGCCAAGCGGAGGTGCCCTTGTATCGTGCGAATGGGGGTACTTTTTGGCGAGGCGCGAAGTGGCGGGCCGCGGTGTCGGCAAGGCCAGGGGTGGTGGTGTCGCTCATGAAAACTCATCCGGTTGCTGTGGCGCTGTCTGATCACCGCGGGGGCCGGGGTGCAAGCCGAAAGCTGCACTCCTGATCGTTCTAGACGAACCGGAGCACCAGCGCTCC
>JAYVTX010000271.1:0-7692 GCA_043788425.1 Rhodospirillales bacterium | reverse complement strand
TGTTCGTCCCCGCCGGGACGGTGCATCGGTTTGAACAGACGTCGCCTGATTTCATGACGTGGATCGTGTTCTACGGTCCGGAGGGTGGCGAGCACGCGTGATCATCAGTCCGTTCGTTACTGCCGACCGGGCACGATGGACGGCGGTGTGGTGCTTTTATTAGGCGTTCTATAAAGCCACGCTGCCTGACGCGCAGTACGGATAAACGTGGTCCTGCATCATAGATGGGGTGCTCTACAGTTTTGCCGCGCGGGTGGTTCGTGCGGCCGTGCGCCTAGTTAGTTTCTTGTCCTATGAGGGCGGGTGGCCGGTGGCCCCGGTCTGCCACTTCAAGGGTTCGTATGTTGACCCTGCGCTGCGCGGCACCGGTGCTGGGCGGGCGTTGATACAAGCGTGCGAAGCCGCCGCCCGGGCCCGGAGCGCGCCGAAACTGTACTGGCACACGCAGTCTGACAATGCGACGGCCCGGCTGCTGTATGATCGGCTAGCGAAGTACAGCGGCTACATCCGGTACGAGTATCCGATCTAGAGCAGCTTTCGGTCATTCAGAGCCGTCAGGGCTCTGAATGAACGAAGTAAGCTGCTCTAGGATATAGATTTCTAGAGCACGATCTTTCGAACGATCGACTCCGACCGGTCGAAACGTGCTCTAGCAGCAAATTAAACCGGCTCCGGCCTTCCAACATCAGCAATGACCGGCGACGTAGACCAGTCCCCAAGAGGCCTTCTTAATGCGTTCCTCTGCTCCGCATTTCCGTGCTTCTTGTTTAACCCACTCAAAATCGGCTTGGTCTGCATAGAGGATCTATTGTGGCAGCATGAAAGAGGTCGAGAGCCGGCAGTGGCCGCGCAACAGTGGGCCTGGGTAAACCCAGCCAGCCAATTCCTTGACCGGTACGCCCGAGGCCTGCGCTGACGTGATTACTCGATGGAAGCGCCAGAGCCGTATCTGTTCGTTTAGTTCGTAGCATCCCCAACTCAACAGCACCAATACGAATACCGATGTTCCGACCACATGAAATTAGCCGGGTTCGGCTTTCCAAAACCCAACGCACACGAAGCCAAGTATCAATACCAGTGCTAAGCCGAACAGTAGGATCAGGATAATCCATACCACTGGAGCGACCTCGGACACGACAATGCCAAGGTTGGCGGACAGAAAAGCAAAAAACGCGTACCAAACTCGGGCTGGAGTTATGTACCCGGCGGATCGGTCGGACAGCACGCCGCCGTTCAGGAACTAATCCAAAGACTGCACGATCTCATCCGTCATCTTCTTCGCGTCACCAAACAGCATCATCGTGTTCGGGCGGAAGAACAACTCATTATCGACGCCCGCATAGCCCGACGCCATGCTGCGCTTGATGAACAGCACGGTCTTTGCCTTGTCGACATCCAGGATCGGCATGCCGTAAATAGCGCTCTTGGGGTCGGTTTTCGCCGCCGGATTCGTTACATCGTTGGCACCGATCACGTACACGACGTCGGCCGTGCTGAACTCGCTATTGATCTGCTCGAGTTCGAAAACCTCGTCATACGGCACCTGTGCTTCGGCCAGAAGCACGTTCATGTGGCCGGGCATGCGGCCGGCGACGGGGTGGATGGCGTACTTCACCTCCACACCCTCCTTTTTCAGCGTGTCGGCCATTTCGCGTAGGGAGTGTTGCGCCTGTGCCACCGCCATGCCGTAGCCGGGCACGATGATGATCTTGCTGGCGTTCTTCATGATGAACGCCGCGTCCTCCGCATTACCGGCGCGGACGGACCGGTCGCCAGTGGCACCTGCCACGGCAGCGGCACCACCGGTATCCGTGCCCCAGCCGCCCAGCAGCACGTTCCAGATGCTGCGGTTCATACCCTTACACATGATGTACGACAGGATCGCACCCGATGCGCCAACCAGGGCGCCGGTGATGATCAGCGCCAGGTTCTGAATGGTGAACCCGATGCCGCACGCCGCCCAGCCGGAGTAGCTGTTCAGCATCGATACCACGACCGGCATATCGGCCCCGCCGATTGGGATAATGATCAGGAAGCCCAGTGCAAAGGCCAACAGCGCAATCAGCCAGAACACCACCTGCGACCCGCCGGTTACAAACACGATGACCAACGCAACCAGCAGGATGCCCAGCGCCGCATTCAACTGGTGCTGGCGCGAGAACTGGATCGGCGAGCCCTTCATCGTGCCCTGCAGCTTCAGGAACGCGATCAGCGAGCCGGAGAACGTGACCGCGCCGATGGCCAGCCCCAACGACATCTCAATCAGCGATTGCGCATGAATATGACCCGGCGTGCCGATGTTGAACGCGACCGGGGCATTCAGCGCCGCAGCCGCCACGAACACTGCCGCCATACCGACCAATGAATGGAATGCCGCCACCAACTGCGGCAGCGCCGTCATCTGAATGCGCCGCGCCACCACAACGCCGATCGTGCCGCCGATGCCGATCGCAACTGCAATCAGCACAAATCCGCTGGCCGACATGCCGCGCTGCGCCAGCGTGGCCACGATGGCGATGGCCATGCCGATCATGCCGAACTGGTTGCCCTGCTTGGACGTCGTGGGGTTCGACAGCCCCCGCAGCGCCAGAATGAAAAGGACTGCCGAGACTAGGTACGCGAGGGAGGTAAGAGACGCGCTCATATCAGGCTACCTTCACGACGCGCTTTTTGTTGGTCTGGAACATCGCCAACATCCGCTGGGTGACGGTAAAGCCGCCAAAGATGTTCACGCTGGCCAGCAGCACGCCCAAGAACCCGAAGGCGCGCGCCCAGAAATCATCGCTGAGCCCAACGGCCAACATCGCGCCGACGATGATGACGGAGCTGATCGCATTCGTCACACCCATCAATGGTGAGTGCAGCGCGGGTGTCACGTTCCACACCACGTAGTAGCCGACGAAGCAGGCCATGAGGAACACGGCCAGAAGGAAGATGAATGGGCTGACGGCGGCGGCGGCACTCTCCACCCCGGTCATGGCGCTGGCGGCGCGTAGTTGGTCAGCCAGGTTTACGGCCCGCTCGGCAATACGCAGTGCCTCATCGGCATAGGCGTTGGGGTTCATAGGGGGGCTCCGGTCAGGCCGCTTGGGCGGGCTGGAAATTGGCGTGGACGACAGCGCCGCCGCGGGTCAGCATGACACCCTTGATGATGTCGTCATCCGCGGGAAAAGCCGGCTTCTTCTCCGCCTTGTCCCAAAACGCGTTGAGGAACGTCAGCAGGTTACGGGCATAAAGCTGGCTGGCGGCCACCGGAATACGGGCGGGCCAGTTGGTCCAGCCGAGTACCCGCACGCCACCCGGCGTCATCGCATCCTGACCCGGCGTTGTCGCGGCACAGTTGCCACCGTTTTCGGCCGCCAGGTCCACGATGATGCTGCCGGGCCGCATCGCGTCGACCATCGCCTGGCTGACGATTACCGGTGCGCGCCGCCCCTGCACCAGCGCGGTGCAGATCACCAGGTCGTTTTTTGCCACCGTGGTCGCCATCAACTCGGCCTGCTTTTGCCGGAATGCGTCGCTCATCTCCTTGGCATAGGCGCCGGTCTGACCCGCCGTCTCGGCATCCTCCACACCGACATAGGCTGCGCCGAGGGATTTGATCTCCTCCTTGGCGGCCGGCCGCACGTCGGTTGCGGATACAATGGCACCCAGCCGCCGGGCGGTCGCGATCGCCTGCAACCCAGCAACGCCCGCACCAATCACAAACACACGTGCGGGTGGCACGGTACCGGCGGCGGTCATCATCATCGGAAAGCCACGCTCGAACGCGCCCGCACCTTCGATCACCGCGCGGTAGCCGGCCAGGTTTGCCTGGCTGCTTAGGATATCCATACCCTGGGCCCGGGTAATGCGGGGCAACAGCTCCATGGCGGCCACGTCAATACCAGCCGCGGCCAACGCCGCTACCGTCGCGCCGTCGCCGCTTGTGCCTGATGTGCATGCCAGTAGCGTACCGCGGGCGATGTGCGCGCGGGTGGCTTCGTCGGGTAGGCCGACCGCGAACACGATGTCCGCTCCCGTCAACGCCGTCGCCGCATCGGGAACGATCTGCGCCCCGGCTGCGGCAAAATCGTCATCACGGATAGCGCTGTGCGCGCCGGCCGCCGCCTCAATTACGACATCTAGGCCCATTGAGACGAGCTTCTTCACCGTATCCGGTGAGGCAGCCACCCTGGTCTCACCAGCCGCGCGTTCCTTCAGCACCGCAAGGCGCATGCGTCATTCCCCTAATCAGTATCGTTAGGATGCGCTGCACAATCCCTCAAACGCAAGTGGGCCTACCCGGGAAATTTGCCTTTGAACCGGCAATCGGTGGCATAAGTGGGTATGGCCGACCAAATCATCTACCAGCCCTACGTCGCCGGGCCGCGAGGCACACTACGCCCCGGCACACCTGTTGTATGCCGGACGGCCGATGAGGGCCTGCGCCGGGCCGAGCGTGCGTTGGCGGGCGGGTCGATTCTGGGGGCGCAGGTGGTGCGGATGGTGCACGACGCGGCGGCGGATGAGCTCGGGGAGCCGGAGCATCTGGGCCAGGTCGGCCAGGTGCCCGCGACGGAGTAACGACTCTACCCCGAGGCTGGCACCCCGGCGGTTGCAAGCGCCGCTGCCTGCCGGGCCGCGACCTGCTCGGTCTTGAAACCTTCCACCATCTCCTGAAACATCCGGCTCCAATTCAGCTCGGCACCCAAGCGTAGGAATACGCTGCCGAGGCCGATTGCGGAGCGGTCCATCAGCACAAACTCCCGCGGCGGCTTCACGCCCCCGGTTTGCTGCAACCCGGCATGGACCTTTTCCACAACGCTGCGGCCGTATTGGCTGTCGCCGTTTTCTTGGATCTTGCGGACTCGGTCATCCAGCAACGGCTCGTACACGAACGCAGCCCACTGGTTGAGGATGGCCATCTGCTCCTTCGACAGATGGTCGAAGCCCCAGCCCTCATACGCGTGGCGCGCCTTTTCATCGTCATGATCGCGGATCGCCTCATACAGCTCGATCACGCCGCCGACGAAGCGGGGTGGAAATACGCGGATTGCCCCGAAATCCATCAGGTTCAGGCCGTAATCGTCCCGGACCTGATAGTTGCCCATGTGGGGGTCGCCATGAATGACGCCGTACTGATAGAACGGGAGATACCAGGCGTGGAACAGGGCCTGCGCGATCTTGTTTTTGATCTCCAGCGATGGTTGCTCGTCGATTAGCCCCTGCAAGGATCGGCCTTGCAGCCAGCTCATCGTCAACAGCCGGGGCGTGCAGTATTCTTCGATCGGCGTCGGCACCGTAATCAACGGATCGTTGTCGAGCATTAGATGATAGAGCCGCATTTGCGCGGCCTCTCGCAAATAATCCAACTCCTCACGCAGGCGTTCGGCGATTTCGGTGTAGATGTCGGCACCCTGGATTGCGCTATCCATCCGCTGATACAGGTTCATGGCCAGCCGCAACTGCTTCAGGTCGGCATCTACGATGCTGGGCATGTCCGGATATTGCAACTTGCACGCGACATCGCGGCCATCCGGCAACGTGGCACGGTGTACCTGCCCCAAACTAGCCGCCGCCGCCGCGTCCTGGCCGAACGACGTGAACTTGGCCTGCCAGTCTGCGCCCAGCTCGCCGGCCATGCGGCGGCGTACAAACGACCAGCCCATTGGAGGAGCATTAGCCTGCAGCTGCGCCAGTTCCTCCGCATACTCCGGCGGTAACGCGTCCGGAATAGTGGACAGGATCTGCGCCACCTTCATCAGCGGGCCCTTGAGCCCACCCAGGATCGCCTTCAGGTCCTCGGCATGGGCGCTCCGATCGTTTCGGATACCAAATAGCTTGGCCCCAGCCACCCGCGCCGCGATCCCGCCCACGGCGCCCGACGTGCGCGCAATCCGCCGCGCCTCACCAAAGAAATTAGGCCGGTTTATGTCAGGCATGGGTGGCCTCCAGCTCATCGATAAAGCCGCTGATGATATCAAGGCCCCGGTTCCAGAACGCCGGGTCAGATGCGTCCAATCCGAAAGGGGCCAACAACTCCTTATGCCGCTTCGTCCCACCGGCGCGCAACATATCGATGTATTTTTGCTCGAACCCAGGGTGCCCGGCCTGATACTCGGCGTATAGCGCGTTCACCAGACAATCACCGAACGCATAGGCGTAGACGTAGAACGGCGAGTGGACGAAGTGCGGTATGTACGCCCAGTACACACTATAGTCGGGCGAGAACTTGAATGCCGGTCCCAGGCTTTCGGTCTGCACTTCCATCCACAACTCGCCAATACGGTCTGGCAGGATCTCGCCCGACCGCCGTTCGGCGTGCAGCTTCGTCTCAAACTGATAGAACGCTGTCTGGCGCACGACGGTGTTCAGCATGTCCTCCACCTTACCGGCCAGCATAAGCCGGCGGCGCGCCGGGTCGGTTTCGGCGTCCAGCAGGGCGCGGAAGGTCATCATCTCGCCAAATACGCTGGCAGTTTCGGCCAACGTCAGCGGTGTGCCAGACATGAGGTACCCCTGCTCGGCGGCCAGGACCTGGTGCACGCCATGGCCCAGTTCATGCGCCAGCGTCATCACGTCCCGGGTTTTGCCGTGGTAGTTCAGCAGCAGATACGGGTGCACGGACGGCACGGTCGGATGGGCGAATGCGCCGCCCGACTTACCCGGCCGCAGCTTCGCGTCGATCCAGGCATGATCGAAGAACCGCCGCCCGATCGATGCCAGTTCTGGCGAGAACCCGGCATAAGCGCTCAGCACCTGCGACCGGGCCGTATCCCACGCGATCGCCCCGTCCAAATCGCCCGGCAGCGGCGCGTTGCGGTCCCAATGCTCCATCACATCGAGGCCGAGCCACTTCGCCTTCATGCTGTAATACCGATGGGATAACCGCCCGTAATTGGCCGATACGGCGGAACTCAGCGCGTCGACCACGCTATCCTCGACCATGTTGGACCGATTACGGCTGCTGGCCGGCCGGTCGTATTTGCGCCAGCCGTCGACGATCTCCTTATCCTTGGCGAGCGTGTTCGTGATCAGGCTAAACAGCCGGACGTTGCCCTGAAACGCGGTGCCGATCGCCGCCGCCGCATCCCGCCGCACCGTGCGGTCGCGATCTGACAGCTTGTTCAGCGCGGCACTTACGGTCAGTTCCTCCTCGCGGACCGTGACGCGCATGCCGGCCACGGTCTCGTCGAACAGCCGGCTCCAGGCACTACGGCCGGTCACTTCCTTTTCGTGGAGAAGTTTTTCTGCCTCGTCCGACAACTGGTGCGGGCGGAAGACGCGCAGGTCGCGCAGATAGGGCCGGTAGCGGGCCAGCGCCGGGTCGCGCAGCTTGTCTTCCAGCACAGCCTCATCGACGCGGTTTAGTTCGAGGCCGAGGAAAATCAGATCGGAACTGATGGTCGTCACCCGCTCCATCACCGACTGATAGAACTTGCCCAAGACCGGGTCAGTACCGTCTTGGCTGAACTGCAGCTGGGCGTAGCTGGCCAGGCGGCCGAGCGTTTCCTCGATCTGCTCATATTCGGCCAGAATGGCGGCTAGTACAGCACCGCTGCGGGCGGCCAGGTACCCGGAATGTCCCTGCCGCAAGGCATGGGCCCTGGCGGCGGCGCTGGCAAAATCGGCTTCTAGCTCTGGGCTGGCAGGGGCGGGATAGAGGTCGGTCAGATCCCAGGCAGGCAGCGTGTCATCAACGGACACGGC
>JAYVTX010000270.1:0-9925 GCA_043788425.1 Rhodospirillales bacterium | reverse complement strand
CCCGTGCGCGCCGGGTCCGCACTGGCGGCGTTTGCATTGAGTGAGGCGGATGCCGGGTCCGACGTGGCGGCGCTGGCCATGACGGCCGTGCGGGATGGCGACGGCTGGGTCCTGGATGGTGAAAAGACCTGGATCAGCAATGGCGGGATCGCGGCCCACTACGTGACGTTTGCCCGTACGGGCGAGGGGCCGGGCACGAAGGGTCTGTCGGCGTTCATCGTGCCGGCCGACGCGCCGGGGTTCCAGGTCACGGGGCGGATCGACACCATGGCCCCGCACCCGCTGGCAACGCTACGCTACGATCAATGCCGGGTCGGCGCCGATGCGCTGCTGGGCGAACCCGGCGCCGGCTTTCGGATCGCAATGACGGTGCTGGACGTGTTCCGCTCGACCGTGGGCGCCGCCGCCTTGGGCCTGGCCCGGCGCGCGTTGGACGAGGCAGTGCGCCATGCCACATCGCGAAAACTGTTCGGCGCGCCGCTATCGGACATGCCCGTCACGCAGGCCGCACTGGCTGATATGGCCCTAGAAATCGACGCCGCGGCTTTGCTGGTCTACCGCGCCGCCTGGACCAAGGACACCGGCGCCGTGCGCGTGACCAGGGAGGCGGCAATGGCCAAGCTGTATGCGACCGAGGCGGCGCAGCGTGTCGTGGACCGCGCCGTGCAGATCCATGGTGGCCTGGGCGTGACCCGCGGCAACAAAGTGGAAGAGCTGTACCGCGAGGTGCGCGCGCTGCGCATCTATGAGGGTGCCAGTGAGGTCCAGCGCGTGGTGATCGCGCGCCAGCTGCTGGGTGCATCGAATTGAGTTTAACCATTCTGCAACCGCCGGGCTGGCCGCGTCCAAAGGGCTACGCGAATGGTATGGCCGGTACCGGCCGGGTAATCGCGACGGGCGGCATGATCGGCTGGGACGCGCAGGGCATGTTTGCCGAGGGCCTGGTGGCGCAGGTGCGGCAGACACTGCTCAATATCGTGGCCGTGCTGGCCGAAGCAGGGGCTGGCCCGGCGGATGTGGCGCGGATGACGTGGTACGTGACGGACATGGCCGCCTATCGCGATGCCGGCCCGGCGCTGGGTCCGATTTGGCGCGACATCATGGGCCGCCACTACCCGGCGATGGCTGTCGTCGGCGTGGCGGCGCTGGTGGAGCCGCTGGCAATCGTAGAGATTGAAGCGTTGGCCATCTTGCCCCTCTAATACGGAGATCGACCGATGCGTGGCTTGGTACTGTTCCTGCTCCTAACCACCACCGCCCATGCCGAGCTCACGATCGGCGCCGTCCTGTCGCTGACCGGCCCCGCCGCGGGCCTCGGTATCCCCGAGCGGAACACCATCGAGCTGCTGCCCACCACCATCGGCACCGAGAAAGTGCGCTGGGTCGTGCTCGATGATGCGAGCGACACCACCGCCGCCGTGCGCGCCGCGCGGAAGTTGACCGAGGAAGAGCATGTCGACGTTATCATCGGCCCCAGCAACACGCCCAACTCGATCGCGCTGCTGGACGTGATCGGGGCGGCCGGCGTGCCGATGATCAGCCTGTCGGGCAGCAGCGCCGTGAACGAACCGCCCGAGGGTAACCGCCGCTGGGCGTTCAAACTCATCCCGAGCGAGCGGGTCGCGACGGTGCAGATCGTCGACCACATGCAGCGCACCGGCAAAACCTCATTGGGCCATATCGGGTTCGCGAACGCGCTGGGCGACGGCTACATCAAGGCGCTGGACGCCCAGGCCAACGCGCGCGGCGTGAAGACAGCGCTGGAGGTCCGCTACAACCCCGGCGATACCAGCGTCACGCCACAAATCCTGCGCCTGACGCAGGCCAAGCCCGATGCGGTGTTCGTGGCGGCAAGCTCGGTACCGGCTACGACGCCGATTATCGAGTTGCGGATGCGGGGGTTCACCGGCCCGATCTACACCGTGCAGGGCATCGCCGGGCCGGACGCGATCCGGGTGGGGGGCAAGTCGCTGGACGGCGTGCTGTTCAGCTCCGTCCCTGTCCTGGTCGCCGAACAGTTGCCCGACGGCCATCCGGTCAAGGCGGAGGCGATGCGGTTCGTGACGGCGTATGAGGGCAAATACGGCCCCGGCAGCCGGAGCCTGTTTGGCGCAACACTGTGGGACGCATTTCTGCTGGTCAGCGCTGGCACGCCCACGGCGTTGAAGGCTGGGCTGCCTGGCACGCCCGCTTTTCGGACGGCACTGCGCGATGCGATGGAAAATGTGCGCGGCCTGGTGGGGGCAGAGGCGGTATTTACGCTTACCCCCACCGACCATAGCGGTGCGCAGGCCGACAGCCAGGTCATGGTTGAAATCCGTGACGGCGCGTACCGGTTGCTACCCCCGGTCCAGTGATGATTGAAATCTGCAGCATCGACCTGCCCGAACCCGCGCATCAGGGTACGCAGCAGGAAACGGACCAGGTCCCGACCACGGGCCGCGTTTCGTATCATGAGGCCGGGTCCGGTCCGGTGGTCGTGTTCCTGCATGGCATCGGCGCCGGTGGTGCGCAGTTTGCGCCGCAACTGGATGCGCTGGCTGCGGCCGGGTTTCGCGCCATCGCCTGGGACATGCCGGGCTATGGCGGGTCGTCCCCGCTGCCGCTGGTGTCGATCGACGCGCTGACGGCAACGTTGGGGGCGTTCCTCAAGGCGCTCAGGCTGGATCGGCCGGTGCTGGTCGGCCACAGCCTGGGCGGCATGGTGCTGTTGCGGTTACTCGCAGTCGCTCCGCATGCGGCCGGACGGGCGGTATTGAGCCAGACCAGCGCCGTATTCGGCTCCCGCGACCCGGCCTGGGCGGCGCAGTTCGTGGCCGACCGGCTGGCGCCCCTGGACGCCGGGCACAGTATGGCCGATCTGGCGTCCGGCATGGTTGCCAGCATGGTGGGTAACGACCCCGACCCAGCAGGCCTCGACCACGCGCGCACCGGCATCGCTGCTACGCCGGAGGCTACGTTTCGCGGTATGGTCCTCGCGATGCCGGGCTTCGACGTTCGCGAAACCCTGCCGCGCATCGCCGCGGCCACGCTGCTGGTTGCAGGCTCTTGCGACACAAATGCGCCCCCGGCCGGTATGGAGCGGATGGCATCGCGCATACCGGGGGCCAAGTATGTGTGTATCGAGGGTGCCGGGCACCTCGTGCATCTGGAGCAGCCTGCCCGGTTTAACGCCGTATTGCTGGAGTTCCTGGCATGAACGTCATCACCGCGCACCGCCCGTTGGACGTGGACCTCGATCAGCCGATCTTCGACCCAGCCGCGTTCCGGCTGACGGACGCGCAGGGGGCGTTGCTGGACAGCGTGCGCCACCTGGCCCGCACGCGCTTTGCCCCGCGGGCGGCGGGGTACGATCGTGAAGCGCGGTTCCCGGTCGAGAACTATGCCGACCTGCGTGACGCCGGGCTGCTGGCCGTCTGCATCCCCCGAAACCAGGGTGGGATGGGCGCCAGCTACCAGACGTATTCCTTGGCCGGTGCTGAGATCGGGCGGTACTGCGGTGCCACGGCACTGTCCTGGAACATGCACGTATGCAGTACGCTGTGGTCCGGCCCGCTGGCGGACGATCTGGATATGGACGCGACCGAACGCGCCGACCACGCCCGGCGCCGGGCATTGCACTATCAACGGATCGTGCAAGACGGGGCCATCTATTCGCAACCGTTCAGTGAGGGTGGGGCGGCGTCCGCCGGGCACGCGGCATTCGGGACGGAGGCGCATCCGACCGAGGGCGGGTGGCTGGTGCGGGGTAAGAAGATTTTCGCCAGCCTGTCGGGACACGCCAACTATTACGGCATCCTGTGTACCGAGATGGGTGAGGGCAAAGCGTCCCGCCGGAACACGCTGTATTTAGCCGTGCCCGCCGTGGCACCCGGCGTGTCGGTAACTGGTGAGTGGGATCCGCTCGGCATGCGCGGCACGGTTTCGCGCACGCTGCATTTCGACGACGTGTTCGTGCCGTATGACGCGGCCCTGATGCCGCGCGGCGTGTACTTTCAGGCGGCGTCGCGCTGGCCGCACATGTTCCTGACACTGTCGCCCACGTACATGGGCCTGATGCAAGCGGCCTATGACTTTACCATACGCTACCTACGCGGTGAGATGCCGGGCACGCCCCCCGTGAAGCGCCGGCAGTACCCGACCAAGCAAATTGCCGTGGCCGAAATGCGGGTAAAGCTGGAGGCGGCAAAGTGCCTGTGGTTCCAGGCGGTGACGGAGGCGGGGCCAAACCCGTCCAAGGCGCAAATCATGCGCGCCTGGGCCGCCCAGTACAGTACGATGGAAACGGCGAACGAGCTGGCGCGCCTGGCCATCCGGACCTGCGGCGGGCAGGGCATGCTGAAGTCGTTGCAATTGGAGCGCATCTACCGCGACAGCCGGTGCGGCAGCCTGATGCTGCCCTGGACGGCGGAGCTGTGCATCGACCGCATGGGCCGCGCCGCGCTGTATGAAGATGGGGAGCGTGATGACTAGCGCGCGTTCCGAGCGAAGCGGCTCGGCTCGCGCGCTAGATTGTAGGTGTGGCGGGCACGACTTCCGTTCGGGGCGACTCGGCCTGAACGGAACGTGCCCTAGCCTGATTGCCACGGTACTGGCGCATGCGCCGGACCGGCTGGCGATCAATGGCCTGACCTACGGCGCGCTGGGGTCGCGGGTGCGCCGGGTCGCGGCCGGGCTGGCGGCGGCCGGGGTCGGGCCGGGCGACCGGGTGGCGGTGATCGCGCTGAACACACCCGAAACGATCGTGCTGCTGCTGGCATGCAGTGCCGTGGGGGCGATGCTGGCGCCGTTGAACTGGCGGCTGGCAGTACCGGAGCTGGCGTGGATTCTGGCCGACATCGAACCCCGGCTGGTCTGGCTGGACGCCGCCCACAGCCATCTTGCTTCCGCGCTGCCCGGCCCCTGCATCACAACGCTGCCCGCGGCGGATGGCCCGGTTCCGGCCGGCGACGACGCGATGCCATTGCTGCTGATCTACACCAGCGGCACGACGGGCCGGCCCAAGGGCGCAGTCCTGACCGGGGCGGCCGTGCGCGCCAATGCGGTGCTGAGTTGGGACATGCACGCCATGACACCCAGCGACCACGTATTGACGGTGCTGCCCCTATTTCACGTGGGCGGGCTGAACATCCAAACCACGCCCGCGCTATTGCTAGGTGCCCGCGTCACGCTGCACGCGCGGTTTGACGCCGCGGCGACCCTGGCCGCCATCGCCCAGGACCGGCCGACGCTGACCGTGTTGGTCCCTGCCACGTTACAGGCCTGCCTTGACGATCCGGCCTGGCCCAGCACCGACCTGGCCAGCCTGCGCGCGATCACAACCGGTTCGACGTTTGTGCCGGATAGCGTGGTTGCCCCATGGCGGGCGCGCGGCGTGCCGGTGCTGGAGGTGTATGGCAGTACCGAGACCTGTCCCATCGCGATCTACCATCGCCTGGGTGAAACCTGCGCCGGCAGCGGCCGGCCCGGCCCCGGGGTCGAGGTGCGGTCGAACGCCGGCGAAATCCTGCTGCGCGGCCCGCAATTGCTGGCGGGGTACTGGCGTCAGCCGCCCGCGCTGGAGTCGGGGTGGTTCCGCACCGGCGATCTGGGCACGAAAGGCCCCGATGGCTGCTGGACGGTGCGGGACCGGCTGAAACATCTGATCGTATCCGGCGGTGAGAACGTTTACCCGGCGGAAATAGAGCGCGTTCTGTGCGAGCACCCGGCGATCCGCGCCGCGGCCGTGGTCGGTATGCCGGATGCGCGCTGGCAGGAAGTGCCGGTGGCCTATGTGGAGGTCCGCACGCCAATCGAGCTGGCTGAGGTGCTTGCCTGGGTCGGAACGCAACTCGCCCCATTCAAGGTTCCGCGGGCCGTTCACGTGATGGAGGCGTTGCCCCGGAACGCCATGGGGAAGGTCCGCCGGGAATTGTTGTCCGACCCGGCTGCGCGGTAGCGGCCCGGGAATCTGCGGCTATTGAAGTCGTGGAAGCGGCACCGCTTCCAGGACTACCGCCAGCTACTCAAATAAAACCGCGGTAGCTCATCCCCAAACGGTTTGAATACCAGCGTCCGGACCGATGCGTAGGTTTTTACGTACGTAAACAGCGGCAGAAAATACGCCTGGGTCGAAATGCGCCGGATCGCGTCGGCATAGAGCGAACGCCGCCGGTCGGGGTCGACCACGCTCCCGGCCTCGTCCACCAGCCGGCGGACCTCCTCGTCCCGTGCGTAGTCCTGGCCGGTAAAGGCAAAGAAATAGGGGAAGAAAGCACTGCTGTCGTTTATGCTGTAGCTGCCCCAGCTGCCCATCTCCAACGGGTTCTGCCCAGCAATGCTGCGGGCGACGGCCGGCCCCACCTGCAACGGTACGACCGTAGCCCGAATACCCACGGCGGCCAGATAGTCGGCGACGGCGGCCATCCAGTCGGGTTGCACGTAGCCGACCAGGGTGGTGGCGAAACCCTCGGGCGTCCCCGCCTCCGCCAGCAAGGCGCGGGCGCGGGCCGGGTCATAATCGTACTTGGTTGCCACGGCCTGATCGCAGCCGAATTGCGTGGGGAAGCACGCGGCGTCCAGCACGCGCGATCCGCCGGGCATAAACCGGCGTGCGAGCGCAGTTCTGTCGATCGCATGCATGACCGCCCGCCGGACCGTCTGGTTGGTCAACGGCGAACCCGGCCCAGACCGGCCCGCCGCATCGAGGTTAAGATATGCGACGCGCATACTCTCGCTACGGTAGGTCTGTAGTGCGGGCTGGCGGTTGATCACCTCCAACTGGTCGGGCGGAAAGTCCCAGATCCAGTCGGCCTGATCATTAATCAGCGCAGCCACCTCCGCCGCCGCGTCGGGTACGCTGCGAAGGGTGATGGCACCGATGGCCGGCTTACCCTTTGGGCTGTCGAAATAGGCGTTGTTGCGGGCCAGGTCGATCTGCGCCGTGCCGTCCACCCGGGCCACGCGATAGGGGCCAGTGCCGGCGGGTGCCAGCGCATACGCGTCGCCAAGCCGTTCGCGGTAGTGATGCGGCCAGATCGGCAACACCATGGCCAGGTACTCCAGTGCCGCCGGGAACACGCGTTTCAGCCGGATGCGCACATGCGTGTCGTCGATTGCCTCGGCACCGGCCATAAACGAGAAATTGCTCGGCACCGTCACGCGGGGGTCGGCAATGACGGTGTTGACGGTGTAGGCGACGTCATCGGCGGTGAAGGGGCTGCCGTCATGAAACGTGACGCCCGCGCGCAACGTGAACTCGATCGTGGTCACGTCCACATACTTCCACGACGTCGCCAGCAGGGGTTTGAGCTGCAACGTCTCCGGATCGCGGTAGATCAGCGTGTCCCAGACGTGGTGTGCGAGGATAAGGCCGGTGCGCTGGCTGTTATAGTAGGGGTCAGCCACGGCGATGGCGTCACGCCAGACAACCCGCAGCGTGTCAGCGGACTTTTGGGCGTGGGCGGGGGCGCATAGCAGCAGCAGGCCAAGGATTGCGGCGCGCATCGTTCCCCCTAATGCATGGACTACGCGCGGGTGCGACGCGGGGTCAACCAAGCGTTGCCAGTGCTGCGCGCCAGGGGTCCGGCAACGGTACCGGCCGTCGGGTGACGGCGTCGACGCAGATATGGACGAAAAAGCCCTCCGCCGCCGCAAGATCGCCGGTGCCGAACACCGCCACATCATAGCGGACCGAACTGGTACCTAGCCGGGCTAAGCGCACACCCACGTCCAACGGGTCCGGAAAAGCCACGCTGCGATGATACCGGCACCCGCTTTCGGCCACGACCATCCGGTGCGTGCCCTGACCCACCTCGAGTACGCCCACGCTGAGCAGCACAGACGTCACAGCCGTATCGAATAGACTATAGTAAATGGCGTTGTTTAAGTGCCCAAGAACGTCATTATCCATCCAGCGGGTCGTCAGCGGAACGAATTTGCGATATTCGGCACGTGGTCCAGGGGCTGGGCGATCCATCAACGCACTGTATCGCCAGCCTAGCCGACGAGGAACCCATGCGGACGAGATTTGTACTGTTGAAATTCAGAACCGCTCTGGCTGCCCTGATTGTGGGTGCAGTACTGCCCGCCACGCCGGCGCGTGCGCATGCGATCCTGCTTGAAAGCACCCCGGCTTCGGGCGTTACGATACCGCCGGGACCACACCAAATCGCGTTGCGCTTTAATAGCCGGATCGACCCGGCGCGGTCCCGCCTGATAGTACTGGGCGCGCAGATATTGGGTGCCCAGGGTAACCAGGATAACCGGGGTGCCCAGGATAACCGGGGCGCACTGCCACTGTCCCAGCCTGGCCCGGCGGAGCTCGCGGCCAGCGTGACGCTTGCGCCCGGACGTACGGTCTTGCGCTGGCAGGTACTCGCGATCGATGGGCACGTGACCCGTGGCGACCTGGTGTTCACCGTGGCCGCCCCCTGATGGCAACGCTGATCGACCTATTTGGCTATTTGTCGATCCTAGTGCACGGCCTATCGATCGTGGCGCAGTCGATGGCGCTAGGCGGCGCATTGTTTCTGATTGCGCTGGCCCGGCCGATGGCCCCAACCCTGCCCGATGGCCCACGCATACTACGCCGGACCGCGGCATGGGCGGGGTGGAGTGCGGTCGCGCTGGCCGCGCTGGAGGTGTTTGCCGTCGCAATGTCTGGTGCCGTCCTTGCCTCGACACTGAATGCGCCGTGGTGGGGAGTGCTGGGCGCGCAATTCGCCGTGGCCGCAACGGTGAAATGTGCGGCGGCGCTGGCCTTGGCCGTCGCGATGCGGATTGGCGCCAGCGCCAGCGTTATCGTCACGCTGGGCGGCATCATTCTGGGTGCCGCGACGCTGGGAACGCATGCGGCGGCCCGGGTCGATCATGGCCTGCTGCTGCTGGCCGCGGCAGCGCTGCATATGCTGGGCGCGGCAATCTGGGTGGGGGGCATTCCGTTTTTCGTCATGGCACTGGGCTACCTACATGACGGGGACGCGTTCCGCCGCGTGGGCGCACGGTTCAGCCGGATCAGTATGGTGGGCGTGGGCTGCATCCTGGTTTCCGCCACCGTGTTCAGCGTGCTGTATATCGGCACGCCATCGGCACTTTACGGCACCGCATATGGGGTCATGGTGATGGCCAAGGTCGCGATGTTTGGCGCATTGCTGCTGCTTGGACTGGGCAATTTCCTGGTAGTCGAGCGGCTGCGGCGCGACCCGGCCACGCCCGTCTTGCGCCTACGCCGGTTTGCGGAGGTTGAAATCGGCGTGGGGTTCAGCCTGTTCTTCGCCGCCGCGTCCCTCACATCCGTCCCGCCGGCCGTCGACCTGGTGCGGGACCGGGTGACCTGGGCGGAGATTGTCGAGCGTAACACACCGGCACCGCCCCGGCTGGCGTCACCCGGCCATGACGCGCTGGCACTGCCCGCGCTGCAGGCCCGCCTGGACGCAGAAGCGACACACACTCGGACCACCGCGGCGGCAGCGTTCGTGCCGGGCGGGGGCGAAATCCCGGACCGTAACGCCAACGACGTTGCCTGGAGCGAGTATAACCACCACTGGTCCGGCCTGTTCGTTCTGGGCATCGGCCTGGCCGGGCTGCTGCACCGGGGCGGCGTGGGCTGGGCCCGGCACTGGCCGCTCGGCTTGCTTGGGTTGGCCGCCTTCCTGTTCGTACGGTCCGATCCGGAGGTGTGGCCGCTGGGTGCCATCGGGTTTTTTGAAAGTTTTCGAGACGTCGAGGTGCTGCAGCACCGGATGTTCGTCGTTCTGATCCTGGCCTTTGCGTTGTTTGAATGGGGCGTGCGGACCGGTCGGCTACGAACGGCGTGGGCACCGCTGGTGTTCCCGCTGCTGACGGCGCTGGGCGGCGCGCTGCTGCTGACCCACAGCCACGCCGTCGCCAACGTGCGCGACCAGCTGCTGATCGAGCTGTCGCACACGCCCCTCGCTTTGGCAGG
>JAYVTX010000269.1:0-10312 GCA_043788425.1 Rhodospirillales bacterium | reverse complement strand
TGGAGTTGCTGACCCGGATTGGCCAGGTCGCTATGCGCAATTACGGCCGTCGCCACGCTGAACACTGCCAGCGCCACCGCCGCAAATCGCGCCTTCAATCCGAACATCAGCAGCAATCCGCAGCCAATCTCCACCGCAATGGCACAGTAATAGGCCACATGGGGCGATGGCACATGCAAGTTCTGAAAGGTATGAATCGTGCCTTTCATATGCGTGGCCTTGTTAAAACCCTGGATGACGAAGACGGCACTGGCGCAAACGCGGGCGATTAGCAGGGCGAAACTGGTGGGGATCGATACGGTCATACGGGGCTCCGGGTAGCGGTATACATGCGGCAGGCGTCGGTGAAGGCCTGGAATAGCGTCATGCTAGGCGGGTTTTGTGTAGCCTGCCACTCCGGATGCCACTGCACGGCGAAGGCAAATGGGTGGCCGTCGACGCGCACGCCTTCAACCGTGCCATCCGGCGCCACGGCTTCGGCGATCAAGCCGGGTGCTAGTTGGTCGATGGCCTGCTCGTGCGAGCTGTTGACCTGCAACGTGTCGCAGCCCAGCAGGGCGGCAATCTGTCCCGTCAATGCCACGCCGTGCTTGGGCCGGTAGCGCGTTTCCCGATCGCCCTCGCCACCGCGGTGGTCATGGCGTCCGGCCACGCCGTGTACTTGCTGATGCAGGCTGCCGCCCATCGCCACATTCATCTCCTGGATCCCGCGGCAGATGGCCAGCACCGGCATGCGCCGCGCCAGTGCCGCGTGAATTAGCGGGAAGGTGGTGTTGTCGCGCGCGGGGTCGTGCATGTCCGGCGTTTCGTCGGTTGCCCCGTAATGGGCCGGGTCAACATTGCTGGGCGAACCTGACAGTAGCAGTCCGTCCAGCCGGTCCAACACGCCGGCCATGGCGGGGCCGAATGGCGGGATCAGCAGCGGCGTTGCCCCGGCGGCAATCAACGCCTCACCATACCGGGGTAGGGCCGCGTGTTGTGGCTGGCCGGCCAGGCTGCGGGTGCAGGCGGGAATACCAACCACGATCATTGGCACGATCATTGGCACGATCATGCGCTGACTTTCGCGACCGCCGGACGCAGGCGGTCGGCTGTGACGGCCCCCACGGCGCCCAGCAGCATCAATGCCGCCATGCCGCGGGCGGTGCCATCTGTGAACAGCCCGACTAGCACGCCGGACAGTGCTGCCAGGCAGAATTGCATCGTGCCCATCAACGCCGATGCGCTACCAGCCTGCGACGCGTAGCGGGATAGTGCCCCCACGGCCGTGTTGGCCATCACAAACCCCATCGAACCCATAATCACCATCACCGGACCCACTACCGCATAAGCCCCACCCACATCCAGTATGGCACTGGCCAGCAGCACTGCCGCCGCGGCCAGAAACACCGTTACGCTCACCCGCACGACCCGCGCCGCGCCATATCGGGGCAGGATGCGCGGGTTGATCTGCGACCCCAGGATGAACATGCCCGCGCTAAGCCCAAACAGCATGCCGTATTGCGGTGGGGAGAAATGATAGCGCTGGATCAAAACCGGTGATGACCCGCCGATATAGGCAAACATCGAAAACATTCCGAAGCTACCCGTCAATGTCCATGCCATGAACACCCGATCCCGAACAATCCCCGCGAACCGCGGCAGCAGCCCGAACAACCCTACACGGATGCGCCGCTCAACCGGCAGCGTGTCCGGTAATAATTTCCAGACTAGCAGGCTGCACACCGCTCCATAGGCCGCCGTGATCCAGAATATCGCGTGCCAGGGCGCCACCGTCAGCACCAGGCCACCCAGCGTCGGCGCTAGGATCGGGGCCACGCCCATAACCAGCATCAGCTTGCTCATCAACCGCGCCGCCGCGTGCCCGTCCGCCAGGTCTCGCACGACAGCGCGCGGGATAACCATCCCGGCTGAACCGCCAAAAGCCGCCACGAACCGCAGCCCGGCTAGCGTCCACAGGTCCGGCGCCAGCGCGCAGCCGGCATTGGCCAGCGCATAGATGGCCGTACCCACGATTAGTGGCGTCCGCCGGCCATACCGGTCGGCCAGCGTGCCCTGCGTGATCTGCCCCACCGCCAGCCCGGCGAACCACGTTGCTAGCGTGATCTGCGCCGTGCCCGGCCGCCCGCCCAACGATGCTTCGATATCCGGAAAGGCGGGCAAGTACATATCCGTGCTGAGCGGGCCCACGGCGGTCAGCACACCCAGCAGCAACGGGAGCCAGACTGGATATTTCATGGCAGGGCTTCTGCCACATTCGGCTGGGCATCCAGCATCCCGTTTCCGTTACTGGAGGGCAGCGACCCCGGCGCGGGCCGCCACCTCATCCTGGCTGCCGTTCCCGCCCGACACGCCGATCGCGCCAACAATCTTACCATCCTGGACCAACGGAATGCCGCCCCGCGAGCCGATAATCCCGTCGAGTGAGAGGGTGTAGACCAGGCCCAACTGCATAGCGCTCTCATACACCTTCGTCTCTCGCCGGAACGCGTTGGCGGCCCGGGCCTTGTGCTCGCTGATGGCGATGCTCGCAATCTGCGCCCCGTCCATACGCGCGAACGCGACCAGGTTGCCGCCACTGTCTACAACGGTGACGTTCATTGCCCAGCCGCGCTTCTTCGTTTCGGCAACCGCCGCGGCCACGACCGCCTGCGCCCGATCAAGGCCGATCGGCGCGCCGTATGGCGTATTGAACGGCATGGCGTCCGGAATGGTATCGAGCGGGTTAGCTGCCGCCGACGGTGCCGGTGAAGCAACCGGTGAAGCAACCGGTGAAGCAACCGGTGAAGCGACTGGTGTTGCGGCCGGGGCCGGGGTTTGGGCGTGCGCGCCGGTAGCAAGCAACACGGCAAGCAATACGGCAAGCGGGCACATACGGATCATCGGCGTTCCTCCATCTTGTTATTGTTGCAAAGCTTGGAGGCTGCCGACGCCGTTAGGAAGCAAAATCAGCGTCTATGCGGGCGCGTTCCGATTGTCCCTGGGCAGGCACCCAACACCCGGCAGTCATGCGCCCAGCGAAACCGCCTGCACCGTTGGCGCGCCCGCCCCCGCCGGGCCTTCCACCCATACATGCGGCGGCTCGCTTTCGGCGGGGCCAAACAGGGTGCCGAACGCAACCTCCCCTGCGTCGCGGCCGACCCCGATGCGGATCAGACTTTCGACGCCGGCCAGGCGTGTGGGGTCAAACAGCCACCACGCGCCGCCGCCGGGTCCGTCTAGCCACGCCTCGAACACCGCATGGAAGTCGGGTGGGTGCAGCCGCCAGGCGTAAACGCTGACGTAGCGTGCCGGGATCCCCAGCGCCCGGCATAGCGACACCCCCAGATGCGCGAAATCGCGGCAGACGCCATGCCGTTCCAGCAGGGTGTCTGCCGCCGACGTCAGGGGTGTGCTGGCCCCGGCTGCGTAGTCGACGTGCCTGCAGATCCAGTTGCAGATCGCCGTCACCCGCAGATGCCCCGGCGCCAAATGGCCGAACGTACGCTGGGAAAACAGCTCCAGCCGGTCGGACTGGCAGTAGCGGCTGGGGTATAGATGGGCCAGCACGTCCAGCGGCAATCGTTCCGGCGGAACTTCATGGACCAACGCCGGGTCGGCGATATGCGGTGCCAGGTCGACCGTGGCCGTGTAATCAACGCGCAGCACGCCGCGATTGGCGTGAACCCGCACGTGGCGGTTGCCGGATGGTTCGGTGTACCGTTCGACGCCGCAGGGCGGGCTGAAAACCAGCGCCTCGGTCACGATGGTCTGCCGGGGTAGCCGCGCCACCTCGATCCCGAATACCAGCGCTGTTGGGCCGCCCAGCCAGTATTCGATTGTTGCGCCAACGCGAAAACTGGTGGCCGGCTCAGTCGTCGTCATGCGTCCGGCGGGTCAGGACTTCGCGTTTGCCGGCGTGGTTGGCGGGGGTGATGATGCCTTCCTTCTCCATCTGCTCGATCAGCTTGGCAGCCCGGTTATAGCCGATCGATAGGTGGCGTTGGATGAAGCTTGTGCTGGCCTTACCCTCCCGTGCGACGATAGCGACGGCCTGGTCGAACAGCGTGTTGTCGCCCCCTTCTGCCGAGGGCCCCGCATCGGCCGTGGGCTCGCCCTCGGTGACTTCCTCGTCATAGGCAGGTTCGGCCTGGGCGCGCAGGAAGTCGACAATGTCGCGCACTTCCTCGTCCCGCACGAACGGGCCATGCACGCGGGTGATGCGCCCGCCCCCCTGCATATGCAGCAGGTCGCCCTGGCCCAGCAACTGCTCGGCGCCCTGTTCGCCCAGGATGGTGCGGCTGTCGAACTTGCTGATGACCTGAAAGCTGATGCGGTTGGGGAAGTTGGCCTTGATCGTGCCGGTAATCACGTCGACCGACGGGCGCTGCGTGGCCATGATCACGTGAATGCCGGCCGCCCGCGCCATTTGCGCCAGGCGCTGGACGGCGATCTCAACCTCCTTACCAGCCACCATCATCAGATCCGCCATCTCATCGATCACCACGACGATGTATGGCAGGGGTTTTAACGCCAGCTCCTGCTCCTCAAAGATCGGTTTGCCGGTTTCGGCGTCGAACCCCGTCTGCACCCGGCGTGTGGGTACGACGCCACGGGCCAGGCTTTCCATCATGCGTTCGTTGTAGCTGGCGATGTTCTTGACGTTCAGCGCACTCATGGCCCGGTAGCGCCGCTCCATCTCCCGGGTCGTCCACTTCAGCGCCACGACCGCCTTGCCCGGTTCGGTCACAACTGGCGCCAGCAAATGCGGGATGCCCTCATAAACCGACAGCTCCAGCATCTTCGGGTCGATAAGGATGATGCGGCATTGGTCGGGGCTGAGCCGCACCAGCAGGCTCATGATCATCGCGTTGATGCCGACCGACTTGCCCGAACCGGTTGTGCCGGCAATTAGCAAATGCGGCATGCGGCTGAGGTCCGCGATTACCGGTGCGCCGCTGATGTCCTTACCCAATGCCAGCGGCAGCTTGCCGGGATTGTTGTTCCAGTCGTCCGATTGCAGAAGCTCGCGCAGGTACACCGTCTCCCGTGTTTTGTTCGGAACTTCGATCCCGATCACGTTGCGGCCACTGACAGTCGCGATGCGGACGGCCGCGACGCATAGGCTACGGGCAATATCGTCGGCCAGGCCGATGACGCGGGCGCTACGAATGCCGGGTGCCGGCTCCAATTCGTATAGCGTGACAACCGGGCCGGGGCGGATTTCGCGGATGACTCCCTGCACGCCGTAATCGCCCAGCACCGTTTCCAGCAGGCGGGCATTTGCCTGCAGGAACTCCTCCGTCGGCTGAGTCGTGGCCGCGGGGGGTGCCGGGCTGAGCAAGCTGAGCGGCGGGAACTGCCAGCCATTCTCCACCAGCGGGAGGCTTTCCTGGCGGGGGGCCGGCACGCGGGCGGCGGGCATGGCGACGCGTGGTCGTATGCCGGGGTTGGGCGGCGGCGGCGTTGGGGTGCGCTGGGGCAATTCGGCCCGGGCCGGCTGTGTGGGTGGCGCGGGGATATGCGGCACCGGCTGGCCCGGCTGCGTCAGTGGCGGCAGCGTGGACCAGGGCGCAGGCTCCTGCCGTGACCGGCTACGTTGGGTAAGTGCGGTCACAGCGCGCGTACCCTGCTCGGCCACCGTATTGACCGACCCGATCGACGACCGTGCCAGGCTGCCAGCCCGGCGGGAGCCCGCCCGCCACTCACCAGCCGAAAGCCCGATGCTGAGAATAGTCAAGATAATGGCCAGCAATCCCACAAGCCCGATTGCCGCGATGCCCCCTAGCGGGCCGATTACGGCGCTGCCCATAGCCGTAACAGAAGCGGCGATCGCATGGCCGAGCGCGCCACCGGGCCCGGCGCCCGTAGGCCATGGAACCGCCGGCAGAGCCGCCGCAATCGTCGCCGCCAGGGCCGGGATCGCCAATGTGAGCGCCACTGTGCGACCGATGACGTTCAGCCGCCGCCCCGCTGCCATCCGCGCCGCCCAACCCAGCATTGCCACGGCTGGCAGGGCGGCGGCCGCGCCAAACCCCTGCAACAACACGTCCGCCACCCAGGCACCCGGTAGGCCCAGCCCATTGCTAGCCGGCTGCGACGTGGCGGTGTTCAGCGACGGGTCATGCGGGTTGTACGTCAGCAGTGCCAAAACAAGCAGAACGCTGATGACAACAAGGGCGATGGCGACGATTTGCCCAAACCGCAGGGCGACCAGGGACCGGATTTCTGAAGAGGCAAAGCGCTGCGGTGCGGCGAAGGCCATGGGGGATCCGGTTCGTTTGTTGGACCAATTATACCCTGGATTTATTTGGAAGGAAACGGAAGTGGCTGCCAAAACTGTGCCACTTCGCCGTGCCAGACGGCAGCTTGGGACCGGGCCGTAGCATTCCTGCCACGGCCCGGGTTAGCTAGCCTAGCTGCTCACCGTGCAACACGATGTCCAGCCCCTCACGCTCCTGTTCGGCATTGACGCGTAGGCCAAAGACCGCCTTCACCACCATCAGGATCACGAACGTCGCGATGGCACTGTAGATGACCGTCACGCCAACCGCGATGCACTGCGCCTTGAACAGCTCGACGCCCGCGACGTACACGCCGTCCGGCTTGTCGGTCGTGGCCGATAGCGGGCCGTACGCCAGCACACCCGTCAGCAGCGCGCCGATGATGCCGCCGATGCCATGCACGCCGAACGCGTCCAGGCTGTCGTCATAGCCCAGCGCGTGCTTTAGCGATGTCGAGGCGACGAAGCAGCCGACCCCTGCGACCAGGCCGATGATCAACGCGCCACCCGGCAGCACGAACCCGCTGGCCGGCGTGATCGCAACCAACCCGGCCACAGCGCCCGAAATGGCACCAAGTACGGACGGCTTGCCCTTGATAACCCACTCGGCAAACACCCAGCCGAGCGCCGCGATGCCTGTCGCCAACTGTGTGACCAGCATTGCCATGCCCGCACGCCCGCCGGCGCCCGTTGCCGACCCGGCGTTGAAGCCGAACCAGCCAACCCACAGCAGCGACGCGCCCATGACGGCCAGTGACAGGTTGAACGGGCTCATGTTGTCCTGGCCGTAACCAACCCGCTTACCCAGCACCAGCGCGCAGACCAGCCCGGCCACGCCCGCATTGATGTGCACGACCGTGCCACCGGCAAAGTCCGCCACACCCAGCGCGTTGATCCAGCCCAACGGCGCCCACACCCAATGTGCCACCGGCGAGTACACCAGGATCGACCACAACCCGATGAACACCATCAGCGAGCTAAACTTCAGCCGGTCCGCAAAGGCACCCGCGATCAAGGCGGGCGTGATGATCGCGAACGTCATCTGGAACATGATGTACACGCTCTCTGGGATCGTCGTGACGGTCGAGTTGTCCGTGCCGACACCCAGCGTAAATGGCTTATCCCACGCCGTCGCGATGCCATTCAGCATGATGCGGGAGAAGTCACCTATATACGCATTGCCGTTGCCGAAGGCCAGGCTGTAGCCGCACACCATCCACAGCACCGTCACTAGTGAGCAAATGCTGAAGGCTTGCATCATCGTCGCCAGCACGTTCTTTTTACGGACCATGCCGGCATAAAACAGCGCCAGGCCGGGGATCGTCATCATCAGAACCAGCGCCGTGCTGGTCAGCATCCAGGCGGTATCGCCCGTATCGACCTTGGCTTCGGCGGCAGCAGCGGCGGCCGGGGCTGCTGCTTCGGCGGCAGTGGTCGCGGCCGTTTGCGCCCAGGCGGGCAGGGCCGCGAAAACCACTGCCAGAGTAGCTACAATTCGGATCATAGGGCCTCACCATCTGTCTCGCCGGTGCGGATGCGCACGGCACGTTCAATGTCCATGACGAAGATCTTTCCGTCGCCGATCTTGCCGGTATGGGCGGCCTTGATGATCGCCTCCACCACCTGCTCGGCCAGGTCGGAGCTGACCGCGACCTCGACCTTTACCTTCGGCAGAAAGTTCACGTGGTACTCGGCACCGCGGTAGATCTCGGTCTGGCCCTTTTGCCGGCCGAAGCCTTTTACTTCTGAAACCGTCAGGCCCTGAACGCCGAGGGGCGTCAACGCCTCCCGCACATCGTCGAGCTTGAACGGTTTGATGATCGCCATGATCAGCTTCATCGGGGTTCTCTCTCTTTCCAAAACATGTCCGGCGCGCCACATATTCACGCGTACGGAATGGGTTACTCAAGAACCGTGCCGCTCGAAATCACGGGTTTTGGGTGGGTTACGGCGCAGCGCCGCTTATGGTTTGGGCAAACCTCTGCCTAAGTTGCCAGGATGGAGACAAAGTAACGTGCACAAGAATGAGGCAGAGTTCGACGTGTGCGTCGTCGGCGCCGGGCCGGTGGGGGGCACGCTCGCCTGCCGGCTGGCTGCGGGCGGGGTGCGGGTCGCGGTGGTGGACCGGGCAGCGCTGCCCCCGATGGAGCATCCGAATTTCGACGGTCGTGCCTACGCCGTAGCGGCCGGGTCGCGACGGTTGCTGGAGGCGGCGGGCGTGTGGGAGCGGCTGCCCTTTCCCGTGGGACCAATCCGCGACATTCGCGTATCGGATGGTCGGGTTGGGCGGCGCGCGTCACGGCTGCATTTGCATTTTGAGGCCGATCAAGTAGGGGCCGAGGCATTTGGCTGGATGGTTGAGGCGCGAAGCCTGCGCGTCGCGCTGAACCGCACGATGTATGAGGCGGGCCTGACTGTTTTTGCCCCAGCCGAGGCCACCGTCACCCGCAGCGGAGCCGGCGCCGTTGTTCAGGTCGCGAACGGCCCAGCAATCAGCGCGCGGCTGGTGGTGGGGGCGGAGGGCCGGGGATCGCCCTTACGCGATCAGGCCGGCATCCGCGTGACCCGGCTGCCGTACAACCAGCGCGGCATTGTATCGGCCGTTGCCCATGAACGCCCGCATAACGGTGTGGCGCTAGAACACTTCCTGCCCGGCGGTCCGTTCGCGCAGCTACCGATGGCCCCGATCGAGGGTGAGCCGAACCTGTCCGCCATCGTCTGGACCGAACGCACGGCCCAGGCCGATCGGGTAATCGCGCTGGACGACGCCGCGTTCGGGCGGGAGGTGCAGCGGCGGCTCGGCGACCATCTGGGCACGGTGCGTCCGATCGGCCGGCGCTGGATCTATGACCTTAGCGCGCTGCATGCGGAACGGTACGTGGATACGCGCCTGGCGCTGGTGGGCGATGCCGCGCACGGGATCCATCCGATTGCTGGCCAGGGGCTGAACCTTGGCTTCCGCGATGTGATTGCGCTATCGGAGCTGGTGATTGCGGCAGTCCAGGCTGGAACCGATCCGGGGGCCGCGTCGGTACTTACCCGGTACCAGCGCGCGCGTCGGCCGGATAACCTTTTGATGTTAGGCGCGACGGACGTGCTGGACCGGCTATTCAGCACCGATAACCGGCTGTTGCGGACGGTGCGGGATCTGGGCATGGCCGGCGTGGACCGTCTGCCGGGGCTGAAGCGCGCGTTCATGCGGCAGGCAATGGGCTAGGGATTTCTCAAGTAGATCTGCCCAGGTTAAGGCTGCGGCGGCTGTCCGCGTGACCGGCGCACCGCGTCCGCCCACCCCGCCAACTGCCGCACGCGCACCGCCGCGTCCATGCCCGGCGTGAAACGCCGCTCGGCACTCCAGGCCGCTGCAAATATCTCCGGCTCCGGGCATACCCCGGCGTCTAACCCGGCCAGATACGCCGCGCCCAGCGCCGTCGTCTCCAGCACCGCCGGGCGTTCCACGGGGCGGTCCAGCACGTCGGCCAGGCACTGCATGGTCCAGTCGGACGCGCTCATCCCGCCATCGACGCGCAGTACCGACGCCGGCATGTCCACGGCGTCCAGCGCCATCGCGTTCATCAAATCGGCGGTCTGGAACGCGACGCATTCCAGCGCTGCGCGGGCCAGTTCGGCCGGGCCGGTATTGCGGGTCAGGCCCAGCAGCATCCCTTGCGCGGCCGGGTCCCAATGTGGGGCACCCAAACCTACGAACGCTGGGACCAGGTACACGGATTGCGCCGGGTCCGCCCGTGCGGCCAGTGGCCCGGCCTCCGCCGCCTGGCCAATCAGGCCCAGCCCGTCGCGCAACCACTGCACGGCGGCGCCGGCGACAAAGATCGACCCCTCCAGCGCATAGGTCCGGCGTCCCGCCCGTTGTAGCGCCACGGTCGTCAACAGCCGGTGGTGCGAGGCCACGGCGCGGTCGCCGGTGTGCAGCAGCGCGAAGCAGCCAGTGCCATACGTTGCCTTCACCATGCCCGGCGCGAAACAGCCCTGGCCGGCCAGTGCGGCTTGCTGATCGCCCACCATCGCCCGGATCTGAACCGTCGCTCC
>JAYVTX010000268.1:0-7147 GCA_043788425.1 Rhodospirillales bacterium | reverse complement strand
AGGCGGCCGCGGACTAGCGGGTTGGCGCGGGCCATATCCAGGGCCGCCCCATGCGCGGTCTTCAGCGCCGCCATCACCCGGCCCATGTCTTTCATGGCGGACGCACCCGTCGAAGCCATTGCCGCATCAACTGCAGCCGCCAAGGCTGCGTCATCCATGGCTTGCGGCAGGAAGCCCTCAATCACTACAATCTCGGTTTCCTCCTTGGCCGCCAGCTCTGGACGGTTGCCCTGCTCATACAGCGCCATTGACTCCCGCCGGCTTTTGATCATGCCGCGCAGCTGGCCGACCACCGCATCCTCCTCCAGTGGCGGACCCGGGCGCGCGGCGATGTCGGCGTCCTTCAGTTTTGCCGAAATCATGCGCAGCGTTGCCGTCCGTGCGGCAGTGCCAGCCTTCATCGACGTAACTACTTCGGCCGACAGTCTTTCCCGCAGCGTCATGTAACTTTATTCCCAGTCCAAAACGGCCCCACTTGTGGCCGGAAGTTTGTTCCCTTACACCCGCTTCATGGCCAGTGTCGAACAGATCATCACCCAGATCGGCGGTCCAGACGCCGCCGCCCGCCTAACCGGGGTTGGGATTGAGGCCGTGCGCAAGTGGCGGCAGGCGCGGGCCGTACCGTCTAAGCATTGGCAAGCTATCATGGCAGCCACGGGCCTCGCGATGGGCGACTTGTCATCCGAGAATGGTGCCATCGAACAACCCGACGTACCGGCCGGGGCGACCGCGGTGCTGATGCTGGCCGACGGTACGGCGCTATGGGGCATTGGCTTTGGCGCCCATCACGCCGGGCGTCCTGCCGAGCTGTGTTTCAACACCGGCATGACCGGCTATCAGGAAACGCTGACCGATCCGTCCTATGCCGGGCAGATCATCACGTTCACCTTCCCCCATATCGGCAACACGGGCACCACGCCGGAAGATTTGGAAGCCGCATCGGTCGCTGCCCGGGGCGTGGTGGTGAAGCAGGTTCTGACGGAACCATCCAACTATCGCAGCACGGCGAACCTGGATGTGTGGCTACGCGGCCAGGGCGTGCCGGGCATTTCAGGTGTGGACACGCGGGCGCTAACCCACCGCATTCGTGGCGGGGCGCCCCCCAATGGCGTGCTGGCCTTCCCAGCCGATGGCCGGTTCGACCTGGCGGCGCTGCACGCCATGGCGGCCGCATGGCCGGGGCTGGACGGCATGGATTTGGCGCGTGAGGTCAGCTGCACCCAAAGTTACACCTGGACGGCGGGGGTTTGGGCCTGGCCCAGCACCTACGCCGCACCTGTCGCCCGCCATCACGTGGTGGCCGTCGATTACGGGGCCAAGCGCAACATCCTGCGTAGCCTGGCTAGCGCCGGATGCCGGGTAACGGTGGTGCCGGCGCAGTCCACGGCCGAGGACATTCTACGCCACCAGCCCGACGGCGTGTTCCTGTCCAATGGACCCGGCGACCCGGCCGCCACAGGGGTCTATGCCGTGCCCGCCATCCAGGGCGTGCTAGCTGCCAAAATCCCGGTATTCGGCATCTGCCTCGGCCATCAGTTGCTGGCACTCGCACTCGGCGCGCGGACCTACAAGCTGGAACGGGGCCATCACGGCGCAAACCAGCCGGTCAAAGACTTGGCCACGGGAAAGGTCGAGATTACCAGCCAAAATCACGGCTTTGCAGTGGATGAAAAAACCCTGCCGCCCGGCGTGCGGATCACGCACATCAGCCTGTTCGACGGCAGCAATGAGGGCATTGCCAGTGACGCCCACCGCGCGTTCAGCGTGCAATACCACCCGGAGGCAAGCCCCGGACCGGCCGATAGCCAGCATTTGTTTCAGCGGTTCATGGCCGTATTGGACGTGTAAAGCCCTATCGCTGCCTGCACGGGGTTCGTATCGGATACGCCCCGTCAGAACTAGGGGACGGCATCGACTTCGTGGGTTCGACGACATTTTTGGTCTGGAACGATAATGCCAAAACGCACTGATATTTCCTCGATCCTGATCATCGGTGCCGGGCCTATCGTGATCGGCCAGGCGTGCGAGTTCGACTATTCCGGCGCGCAAGCGTGCAAGGCGCTGCGGGCGGAGGGTTTTCGCGTAATCCTCGTGAACTCGAACCCCGCCACGATCATGACCGATCCCGGCCTGGCCGATGCCACGTATATCGAGCCGCTCACGCCCGAGATCGTGGAGAAGATCATCGCCCGTGAGCGTCCGGACGCGCTGCTGCCCACTATGGGCGGGCAGACGGCGCTGAACACGGCGCTTAAACTGGACGCAAACGGCGTGCTGGCCCGCTACGGCGTAGAACTGATCGGTGCCAAGGCCGACGTGATCGACCGGGCGGAGGATCGGCTAAAGTTCCGCGACGCCATGGCCGAAATCGGTATCGAAAGCCCGCGCAGCGCGATCGCCCACACCATGGCCGAGGCTTATGAGGCTTTGGCCCTAGTCGGCCTACCTGCCGTCATCCGCCCCAGTTTTACCCTGGGCGGCACCGGTGGCGGCATCGCCTATAATCGTGAGGAGTTCGAAGCCATCGTCTCCGGCGGCCTCGAAGCCAGCCCAACGACGGAAGTGCTGGTCGAGGAAAGCGTACTCGGCTGGAAAGAGTACGAGATGGAGGTCGTGCGCGACGCGGCCGATAACTGCATCATCGTCTGCGCGATCGAGAACGTGGACCCCATGGGCATCCATACCGGTGACAGTGTCACGGTGGCACCCACGCTGACGCTGACCGATAAAGAATACCAAATCATGCGCGACGCCAGCATCGCCTGCCTGCGCCGCATCGGGGTCGAAACGGGTGGTAGCAACGTGCAGTTTGCCGTCAACCCGGCCGATGGGCGGCTGGTGGTGATCGAGATGAACCCCCGCGTCAGCCGGTCTTCTGCATTGGCCTCAAAGGCCACGGGCTTTCCGATAGCCAAGATCGCGGCCAAGTTGGCCGTGGGCTACACGCTGGACGAGCTGGCCAACGATATTACCCGCACGACCCCCGCCGCGTTCGAGCCATCAATCGACTATGTCGTCATAAAAATTCCCCGTTTCACGTTTGAAAAGTTCCCTGGCACGCCCGCGCTGCTGAGCACGAGCATGAAGTCGGTCGGTGAGGCGATGGCCATCGGCCGCAGCTTTGCCGAGGCGTTGCAAAAGGGCCTGCGCAGCACGGAGACGGGCCTGACCGGGCTGGACCCGGTTGAGCCGCCGGGTGATGGCGGGCATGACGCCTACCGCGCCGCCCTATCCCGTCCGAGCCCCGACCGGTTGCTGATGGCCGGACAGGCCTTGCGGGCCGGCTTGTCCGTGGAAGACATTCACGACGCTTGCAAGTTCGACCCCTGGTACATCCGGGAATTACGGCGGATCGTGGACGCCGAACGCGCCATTGCCCAGGACGGCCTGCCCGCCGATGCAACGGCCATGCGTGCGGCCAAGGCGCTGGGTTTCAGCGACCGGCAGCTGGCCCGGCTGACCAACCAGCCCGAACCGGCCGTACGGGCGGCGCGGGAACGGCTGGGCGTCTATCCCGTGTATAAACGGATCGACACCTGCGCTGGCGAGTTCGCGTCCGCCACTCCGTACATGTACTCGACGTATGAGGGCGGGTTCGGCACGCCGGTTTGCGAGAGCGACCCCACGGATCGCACAAAGATCATCATCCTCGGCGGCGGTCCAAACCGGATCGGTCAGGGGATCGAATTCGATTATTGCTGCGTCCACGCCGCCTATGCCCTGCGTGACGCCGGGTTTGAGACGGTGATGGTCAACTGCAATCCGGAGACGGTGAGCACGGATTACGACACGTCCGACCGGTTGTATTTTGAGCCGCTGACGGCCGAGGACGTGATCGCGCTGGTTCGTCGGGAACAATCAAACGGCACCGTGCTCGGCTGCATCGTGCAGTATGGCGGGCAGACGCCGCTCAATCTCAGTCAGGCACTGACGGACGCCGGTATTCCGATTTTGGGCACCAGTGCAGACGCGATCGGCCTGGCAGAAGATCGCGAGCGATTCCAGGAGTTATTGCACAAACTCGGCCTGCGCCAGCCCGATAACGGCATCGCGCGTTCCACGGCCGAGGCGGAGGCGGTGGCCGAGCGCGTGGGTTTCCCCGTCGTCATGCGTCCCAGTTTCGTCCTCGGCGGGCGGGCGATGGAGATCGTGCACGATCGCGCGGGGCTGCTGCGATATATGAAGAATGCCGGTGAGGCGGCGTTGCGCAACGGCCCCGTGCTGCTAGACCGCTATCTGAACGACGCGATCGAGGTCGACGTCGACTGCATTTCTGACGGTGAGACTGTCTATGTCGCAGGCGTCATGGAGCATATCGAGGAAGCCGGCATCCATTCTGGTGACAGCGCGTGTTCTCTGCCGCCATATTCGCTGAGCCCCAGCACCATCACCGAGCTGAAACTGCAAACCGAGGAAATGGCGCGGGCGCTGGGCGTTGTTGGACTGATGAACGTGCAATTCGCGATCAAGGACGACCAGGTCTATGTGCTAGAGGTCAACCCCCGCGCCAGCCGGACGGTGCCCTTCGTCGCCAAGGCTACGGGCGTGCCGGTGGCAAAGATCGGCGCACGGGTGATGGCGGGCGCGCGCCTGAGCGAGTTCAAGCTGGACGATGACGCGGTCGCCCCGCATGTCGCGGTAAAGGAGGCCGTGTTCCCGTTCGCCCGCTTCGTCGGCGTCGACACGATCCTGGGGCCGGAGATGAAGAGCACGGGCGAGGTCATGGGCCTGGACGCCAGCTTCGAGCGCGCATTTGCCAAGGCGCAGTTGGGTGCCGGCGTAAAACTGCCGCTGGCCGGCACCGTATTTCTGTCGGTGCGCGACGGCGACAAGATCGGCCTGGTTCCCATGGCCCGGCGGCTGACCGACATGGGGTTCAAGATCCTGGCCACCCGCGGCACCGCCGCCCGCATCCGCGCCGCCGGTCTTATGGTCGGGCAGGTGAATAAGGTGCTGGAAGGCCGTCCCCATTGCGTGGACGCAATCCGGTCGGGTGAGGTGCAGCTGGTCATCAACACGGCCGGGTCGGTGCAGTCGGTAGCCGACAGCTTCGACATTCGCCGTAGCGCGTTGCTGCACGGGGTTCCGCATTACACCACGATCGCCGGCGCGCGGGCGGCCGTACACGCCATTGCGGCCCTGAAAGGCGGCACGCTTGAAGTCGCGCCATTACAGTCATACTTTCGCGGCTCGTTTTAGGCCGATCGGCTAGCGCACGTATTTCAAGGACCGCCCGTTGCAAAAGTTTCCCATGACCGGACCCGGCCTGATACGGCTGGAAGAAGAGCTGCGGCACCTGAAATCGGTCGAGCGGCCGTCGATCATCCGCGCGATCGCGGAAGCGCGGAGCCACGGCGACCTCAGTGAAAACGCCGAGTACCATGCGGCTCGCGAACGGCAGTCGTTTGTCGAGGGCCGGGTGATCGAGCTGGAGGAAATCGTTTCCGCCGCCGAGGTCATCGACCCCAGCACGCTATCTGGCGACCACGTGAAGTTTGGCGCCCACGTGCATCTTATGGACGAGGAAACGGATAAGGAAGCGACGTACCAGATCGTGGGCGTGCACGAGGCGGACCTGAAATACGGTCGGCTCAGCATTTCTGCCCCGCTGGCTCGCGCCTTGATCGGTAAGAAAAAGGGCGACACGATCTCCGTCCCAGCACCGGGCGGGGACCGCACGTACGAGATTCTGTCCATACAATTTCATTGATCGGCCTGCAGGACGTTCGGGACGCGGCGGCACGGATTGCGGGCCGGGTCCTACGGACGCCCACGGTCTACAGCGACGCGATCAGCCGGGCGACAGGGGCCGCGGTCACGCTGAAGCTGGAGAACCTGCAGGCGATTGGGTCGTTCAAGGAACGCGGTGCGGCCAACCGTCTGGCCCTGCTGACCGTGGACGAACGCCGGGCGGGCGTGATCGCCATGTCGGCCGGAAATCATGCGCAGGCCGTTGCCCGCCATTCCGGACTACTCGGCACAACGGCCACAATCGTCATGCCGCTGTTCACGCCCAGCACAAAGGTCATGCGGACCCGTGCCTGGGGCGCGCAGGTCGTTTTGCATGGGGAGACGCTGACCGAAGCCGCGGCCCATGCCCATACGCTTGCCGCGGCGCAGGGCCGGGTGTTCATTCACCCCTATGACGACCCGGCCGTCATGGCGGGACAAGGCACGCTGGCGCTGGAACTGCTAGACGACGCACCCGACATCGACATGCTCGTCATCCCCGTCGGCGGTGGCGGCATGATATCGGGCTGCGCCGCTGCCGCCGTGGCACTACGCCCGGGGATCGAGATTGTGGGGGTCGAGGTTGAAGCCTACGCCTCCGTCGGGCAAACGCTGGCCGGACAGGCGGTGCAAACGGGCGGGGCCACGATTGCCGAGGGCATCGCCGTCCATCAACCGGGTGCGCAGTGCCTGGAGGTTATTCGCGCCCATGTGACCGAGATGCTGACCGTGCCGGAGCGGGTGGTGGAAGACGCGATCGCGCTGCTGGCAGAGGGCGCAAAACAGGTGGCGGAGGGGGCCGGCGCGGCCGGGATCGCGGCACTACTGGCCCATCCGACCCGGTTTGCCGGCCGGCGGGTGGGTGTGCCGGTGTGCGGCGGCAATATCGACGGGCGTATCCTGGCCAACGTTCTGCTGCGCGGGTTGCTTCGCGATGGCCGGCTGCTGCGGCTCAATATGGCCATCCCCGACCGCCCCGGCGTGCTGGCCGATATCGCCGGGCGGATCGGCACCTCCGGCGGCAACATCATCGAAGTCGTGCATCAGCGCCTGTTCGACGCACCCAGCGTACAGGCAGCCGAACTCGAACTCATGATCGAAGCCCGCGACCCGGCCCATGCGGAGGCGATTACGGCGGCCCTAGCCGGGAGTTACGAGGTGCGGCGGGTTTGAGCTACGGAACCATCGACAGCAGCCGAACCAGCTCCGACTGGCGGTTCGTGTCGGTTTTGGCCATCAGCCGGGTCAGCAGCGACCGGACGGTATTGACGCTACGCTGCGTCGCATCGGCGATTTCGCGCACGTCCTGTCCGCCACATAATTTGGTTGCGAGCATTGCCTCCGCCGGCGTCAGGCCAAATAGCGCCGTCAGCCGTGCGGCGGATGCCGACGCCTCGGCCCCCCGGTCGATGATGCA
>JAYVTX010000267.1:0-34808 GCA_043788425.1 Rhodospirillales bacterium | reverse complement strand
TGTTACAGCATTACCAGTCTATGCTCGATCACTTCGGTGCAGACGCTGGTATGCGCCTGGCCCGCAAGCATGTTGCCTGGTACTCGCGCGGCCTGCATGGCTCGGCGGAATTCCGGGTGGCGGTGAACCAGTTGGCCGTTCCGGATCAGGTCGTGGGGCTGATCCACCAGTTTTTTGATGGCGTCGCGGCCCGGCCCGCACCAACCGCGCTCGCGGCATGACGGGCATACGCCCTTGAAAGGCGCTCTGGCCCGCGGCCGACTGGCGTTTGTCGAACGGTTTGCCAATAAGCCTGTGCCCGCACTCGATGCGCTGGCAGTGCTGAATACTTTGCCCACGGCCACCATCCTGTTGGATCCCGAAAACCGGTTCCGATTCGCCAACCAGGCCGCCGAGCAGTTTCTCGGCATGTCGCTGCTGCAACTCGGCCAGATGTCGCTGGCGATGCTGGTGCCGCCCGACAATCCGCTTTTCGCGCTGCTGGAGCAGGTTCGTGAACAGGATATCACCATTGCAGACCACGACCTGACGCTCGAAAGCCCGCGCCTGCACAAAACGGGGATCACGGTACAGGCCGCGCCGTTGATGGAGGAGCCGGGCTGCGTCGTGCTGACGTTACAGGATAGTAGCGCCGCCCGTGCCCTCGACCGGCAATTGCTGTTTCGGGGGGCCGCCCGCAGCGTCGTCGGCATGTCGGCGATGCTGGCGCATGAGATCAAAAACCCGCTGAGTGGAATTCGTGGGGCCGCGCAGTTGCTGGAGGCCAACGCGACGCCGGCCGATCAGGAACTGACCCAGCTTATTCAGGACGAGGCCGACCGGATCCGAATCCTGGTGGACCGGATGGAGGAATTTGGTGAGAAGCCGATTGAACGCCGCGCGGTCAACATACACCGCGTGCTGGAACACGTTCGCCGTCTAGCCCAGGCTGGATTCGCGTCCGATCTGCGTTTTATCGAGTTATATGACCCTTCGCTGCCGTCTGCCTGGGCAAACCGCGATCAACTCGTCCAGGTTTTATTGAACTTGGTGAAGAACGCAGCAGAGGCGATCGTGGAGCATCCCGCCATGGCTGGCCTGGGTGAGATCACGTTGACCACCGCCTATCAGCACGGCATCCGGGTCCTCGTGCCCGGCAGCGACCACCGCATGCAACTCCCGCTGGTTGTGACGGTCCGTGATAACGGGCCGGGGATCCCTGATGACATCCGTCCCCACCTGTTTGAGCCGTTCGTTACCAGTCGTCCGAGCGGCCGGGGACTTGGACTTGCCTTGGTAGCAAAGATCGTGGGCGACCACGGAGGATCAATCGAGGTGGATAGCCGGCCCGGCCGTACCGAATTCCGTCTATGCCTGCCTGTCCTATCTGAGTCCGAGCTAGAGCAAACCCCGCTAGAGGCCGCGATATGACCCTTCCTACCGTCCTGATCGCCGATGACGACCGGTCGATCCGGACGGTGCTTACCCAGGCACTGGGCCGGTCGGGGTACCAGGTGCGCGCGACCGGCAATGCGGCCACGCTGTGGCGGTGGGTGGAGGACGGGGAGGGCGATCTGGTCATCACCGACGTCATAATGCCCGACGAAAACGGCCTCGACCTTATTCCCCGCATTAAAAAATTACGGCCAGAATTACGGGTCGTGGTCATGTCTGCCCAATCGACGCTGATGACGGCGGTAAAGGCAGCGCAGCGTGGTGCGTTTGAATACCTGCCTAAGCCTTTCGATTTGAAAGAACTTCTAGCCGTCGTCGGCCGGGCGCTCGCCGCCTCACCACCCCCCAGTGCCATGACGCCGTCCGAGCCGCGCGATGCGGAGGAGCGGCTGCCGCTGATCGGACGTTCGGTTGCGATGCAGGACATCTATCGGTCCATAGCGCGCCTGACGACCACGGATCTGACTGTCATGGTCAATGGCGAAAGCGGCACCGGCAAAGAGCTTGTGGCCCGCGCGTTACACGATTACGGCCGCCGTCGCGCCGGGCCGTTTGTGGCCATCAATATGGCCGCGATCCCCCGCGAACTGATCGAAAGCGAGCTTTTTGGCCACGAGCGCGGCGCGTTCACGGGCGCTCTGAATCGCGCGCAGGGCCGGTTCGAACAGGCGGCAGGTGGCACGTTATTCCTGGACGAAATCGGCGACATGCCGGCCGAGGCGCAGACCCGGCTACTACGCGTTCTGCAAGAGGGTGAGTTCACTACCGTCGGTGGCCGCGCACCCATCCGCGCAAACGTCCGCATCGTCGCCGCCACCCATCGCGACCTGCGCCAGGCGATCCGCGCCGGCCAGTTCCGCGAGGATCTGTTCTATCGTCTCAACGTCGTGCCGATCCGCCTACCGCCGTTGCGCGAGCGAACAGAGGATATCGTCGTCTTAGCCCGGCATTTCCTGGACCGCGCGCGGGAAAGCGGGTTATCGGCCAAAACCCTCGATGCGTCGGCGATCGAACGGCTGCGTCAGCATCGCTGGCCCGGCAATGTCCGGGAGCTGGAAAACCTAATGCGCCGGCTGGCCGCGCTATACCCGCAGGAGACGATCACGGATGAGGTGATCGCCGCCGAACTAATGGAGACGGGGGTCGAGCCGCACGCCCCGGCCGGCACGGGCAGTACGGAGCCGCTGGCCATGGCGGTAGAGCGGCACATTCGGCTGTTCCTGGACGCCAGCCGCGACGGCGCGCCGATGCGCGACATTTACGACCAGGTGATTGCAGAAGTCGAACGGCCGCTGATCATGATGACCCTGTCGGCCACGCGCGGTAATCAGATCAAGGCGGCGGCGATGCTCGGCCTCAATCGCAACACGCTGCGCAAAAAGATACGGGACCTGGAAATACCTGTCATCCGCGGGATCGGATGAGCCCGGCCGCACCCCGGTCCATGCTGCGGCGCCTGACGGATTTGCTGGCGGGGAAGGTTGCTACTCTGGTGCTGGCCGTAAGCGCGTTGGTGCTTGCGATGGGAACATTCGTGCTGCTGTCAGGCGGCGCGTCATTATCGTTGCAGCCTAATCTGCTGTTTGGCGTCGTGCTGGCAAACTTGGTGGTGCTGCTGTTGCTTGGCGCCGTGCTCGCCGGGCGGCTTACGCGCGTGCTGGTGGACCGGCGGCGCGGTTCGGCCGGGTCGCGCCTGCATGTACGGCTGGTGATGCTGTTTAGCGGTGTGGCCGTGACGCCCACGATCGTCGTGGCCGTGTTCGCCACTGCCTTCTTCAACCTCGGCATTCAGGGCTGGTTCAATGACCGGGTCCGGACGGCATTGAATGAGGGGCTGGAGGCGTCGCGTGGCTACCTGGAGGAGCATCGAAACACGATCCGCACCGACGCGCTGGCGATGGCATTCAGCCTCAGCCAGGCCGACCGGCTGCTGGACCGGCTGGGTTTCAGCCAGGAACTACAAACCCAGACGCTGTTCCGCGGCCTGACGGAGGCGGTGGTATTCGACAGCGCGACGGGCGTGCTCGAGGCTGGGTTCAGTGCCGTTGCTGGCAACGACGTGGAGTTGCCGCCGTTCGAGGCAACGGAACTGGCGCGGGGCGGTGAGGTTGCCGTCCTGGGCAGTCCCGATAGCCAGCGTGTCCGGGCCCTGGTCCAGCTGGGTACGCGCACCAACCGCATGCTGCTAATTGGGCGAGAAGTTGATCCCAGCATCCTGGAACACATGGCCCGAACGGAGGCGGCAGTTGCCGAGTACCAGCGGCTCGATGAAAACCGGTCCGGGTTGCAGATCACCTTTGTCCTTATCTTTGCACTGCTGGCGCTACTCGTGTTGTCCGCCGCCGTGCTGATCGGCCTTGTGCTCGCCAACCAGATTGCACGCCCGGTCGGCCGGCTGATCCAGGCGGCCGAACGGGTGCGGACTGGTGACCTGACGGTGCGCGTGCCAGAGATACAAAGCGATGACGAAGTCGCCGGCCTGTCCCGTGCGTTCAACCGCATGACCGGCCAGTTGGGCGCGCAACGAACGGAATTGATGGACGCCTATGCCCAGATCGACGAACGGCGGCGGTTTACCGAAACCGTCCTGGCCGGCGTGTCGGCCGGTGTGATCGGTTTGGATGCGGGCGGCCATGTCGAACTGCCGAACCGGGCAGCGAGCGAGCTGGTTGGGATGGATTTAATGGCGGCCATCGGCCTAAAGCTGTCCCAGGTTGTGCCGGAGTTCGCATCGTTGCTGGCCGAGGTGGCGGCCGCGCCCGATCGTCCGGCCACGGCGGAGGTCCAGATCGGCCCCGTCGCGCGCCGGCGTACCCTGCTATTGCGGATCGGCACGGACCTGCGTGGTGGTAAGCCCAACGGGTACGTCGTGACGTTCGACGATATTACCGAACTGCAATCGGCGCAGCGTAAGGCCGCATGGTCCGACGTTGCCCGGCGCATTGCGCACGAGATCAAGAACCCGCTGACTCCCATCCAGCTTTCGGCCGAGCGGCTAAAGCGGCGCTTCACAAAGGAAATCACCTCCGATCCCGAAACGTTTGCCCAGTGTGCTGACACGATCGTCCGCCACGTTGAAGATATCGGCCGCATGGTGGATGAGTTCTCGGCGTTCGCGCGCATGCCGCAACCGGTGCTGCGCCCCGCCGATGTCGGTCGCGTCGCGCGGGAGGCGCTGGTATTGCAACGCAGCGCCCGTCCGGAAATTGAATGGACGACCGACATCCCGGAGCGTGGGCCGTGGGCCCTATGTGACCGGCGGCTGCTGGGGCAGGCGCTGACGAACCTCCTGCAAAACGCGGCCGATGCGGTGCAGATGCGCCCGCGTGCGCCGGGCCAGCCGGCGGGTCATATCCGGGTTCGTGCCGAATCGGTTGATGGTGTCGTAAGTATCGCCGTGCAGGATGATGGCGTCGGGCTTCCCACCGACCGGGCGCGGCTGGCCGAGCCCTATGTCACGCATAAACCGAAGGGCACGGGGTTGGGGCTGGCGATTGTGAAGAAGATCATGGAAGACCATGGTGGCAGCCTTGGATTGGATGACAGTCCGGTTGGCACCGGCGCGGTGGTGACATTGTCGATGCCGTCGATCGCTCAGCCGGAGCCGGCCGGTCTAGCCCACGAACACACAGGGGCCTGATGGCGCAAGAAATCCTAATCGTCGACGACGAACCCGATATCCGGATGCTGATCGAGGGCATTTTGGAAGATGAGGGTTACGGCGTCCGGCAGGCGGCAGACAGCGATGGCGCGATCGCCGCATTCCGGCTGCGGCGTCCGTCGCTGGTCATCCTGGATGTCTGGCTGCAGGGATCGAAGCTGGACGGCCTGGGCATCCTGAACGCGATTCATACCGAGGAACCGCACGTACCGGTCGTAATGATCAGCGGCCACGGCACGATCGAAACCGCTGTCAGCGCCATACAGCACGGCGCGTACGACTTTATTGAAAAGCCGTTCAAATCCGACCGCATGCTGCTGATCATTCGCCGTGCGCTGGAAGCCGCCCGGCTGGCGCGGGAGAATGCTGAGCTGCGGATGCGCGCCGGCTTCGAAAGCGAACTGACGGGATCGAGCCAGGCCATCAGCGCGCTGCGTGCGGGGATTGAACGGGTAGCGCCTACCGGCTCCCGGGTGTTGATCCACGGCCCGGCCGGCTCCGGTAAGGAAGTTGCGGCCCGCATGATCCACGCCCGGTCCCGCCGTTCAGACGGCCCGTTCGTGGCGCTGAACTGTGCCACGCTGAACCCTGCCCGGTTCGAGGAAGAGCTGTTCGGGACCGAGGCGGGTGCCGACGCCCAGACCGCGCCCCGCCGGGCCGGCGTGCTGGAACAGGCCCATGGTGGCACGCTGTTGCTGGACGAAGTGTCCGACATGCCATTGGAAACACAGGGTAAGATCGTTCGCGCCTTGCAGGATCAAACGTTCGAACGGCTGGGCGGCACGACCCGGGTCAAGGTCGATGTGCGCGTTTTGGCCACTAGCAACCGCGACCTGCAGGCCGAGATCGCCGCCGGACGATTCCGAGAGGACTTGTTCTATCGCCTGGCGGTCGTGCCAATCCGCATGCCCAGCCTGAAGGAGCGACGGGAGGATGTGCCCGGCCTCGCCCGCCATTTCCTGGAGCGGTCCGCCGAAAGTTCCGGTATTCCCGGGCGGGAGCTGTCGACGGACGCAATGACCGCCCTGCAAGCCTATGATTGGCCGGGCAATGTACGGCAGCTTCGCAACTTGATGGACTGGCTGCTGATCATGGCACCGGGTGGCGCGGGCGATCTAATCCGGGCCGAGATGCTGCCGGCCGAAGTCAGCCAAGGCGCGCCGGCGTTGCTGAATTGCGATCCCACGGCCGACCTAATGGGCCTTCCGCTGCGGGAGGCACGGGACCTGTTTGAAACGCAATATCTTCAGGCGCAACTGATGCGGTTTGGCGGCAATATCAGCCGCACGGCACAGTTCGTCGGCATGGAGCGGAGCGCCCTCCACCGCAAGCTGAAACAACTTGGCGTAAACTCCGACGATCGAGCCAGTGCGTGAGCCGGATCGCATACGTCAATGGCCGCTACGTGCCGCAACGCGACGCGTCGGTTAATGTGGAGGACCGGGGATACCAGTTCGGCGATGGCGTCTATGAAGTCCTGCACGTCGCCGGTGGCCGGTTCATCGATGAGGACCGGCATATGGGCCGGCTGGAGCGCTCGCTGCGCGAGATCCAAATCGCCATGCCGATGCCCCGGGCGTCGCTGCTGCGCGTACTGCATGAGGTTGTCGATCGTAACCGGATTACCGATGGCCTGGTGTACATGCAGGTCACCCGTGGCGTTGCCCGGCGTGAGCACTTTTTCCCCGCCAAAGCGATCCCGCCTGCGGTGGTCGTGACGGCCCGCCGCCTGCAGGCATTCCCGGTCCGGGTGGAGGACTGGCACACGCGCGTCATTACCGTGCCCGATGAACGCTGGGGCCGATGCGACATCAAATCCGTGAATCTGCTGCCCAACGTGCTGGCGAAACAGGCCGCGCGTCAGGCCGGCGCGGGTGAGGCCGTAATGGTCGACGCCGCCGGCCAGGTCACGGAGGGTGCCTCCACCAGCGTGTGGATCGTGGACGCCGAGGGAGCGTTGCGCACCCGCCACCTCGGTCACGCAATTCTACCCGGCTGCACGCGTGAGGCCGTGTTGGGCCTATTAAACGGCGTAGGCCTCCGGGCGGAGGAGCGGTCGTTCAGCGTGGACGAGCTGCGGGCGGCGCGCGAGGTTTTCCTGACGAGTGCGACCAGCTTTGTAAAACCAGTGCTGGCCGTCGATGGCGTGGCAGTCGGCGACGGCATACCCGGCCCGATAGTGCGGTCGCTGTTTGCGGCGTTCGGGCGGCATGTGCGGGATGCGGCGTAACGACATTTGACTGGTATCGCGCGCCGCTTGATCACCGCACGCCCATTACGTCGACTATCCGTATCAGCCAGAACTGTCGGGCCTGAGTTCCGGTTGGTCCGGCTGTTTCAGGCTTAGCTGCGGACGGGACGGTTAGTGTGCCAGGGCTAGCTGCAGCAGGGTGGCAGCACGTGGGCCGGGCAGTAAAAAGCCAGCAAATCTTCCGGATGGGAGCTGGATAGTTGAACCACGCACCGGCCCCGCGTAGCGTCTGGGTGTACCGTCCCACGAAACGGAGCGCCCCGCATGTCCGGCTTCGCTAGCACCACAGATCTCGCCGAAAAGCCCATCACCTTCCAGGAACTCGCCCCAGGGTGCTATGGCTACACGGCCGAGGGCGATCCCAATTCCGGCGTCATCATCGGCCCGGACAGCGTTGTGGTCATCGATGCGCAGGCCACCCCCATCATGGCCCAGGGCGTCATCGACCGGGTGCGGACCATTACCGACAAGCCGATCCGTCACGTCGTACTGACGCATTACCACGCCGTGCGCGTGCTGGGTGCCAGTGCGTTCCACAACGCCGAAATTATCGCCTCTGACGTTTGCCGTGCCATGACGGTCGAACGGGGGCAGCAGGACACGGATAGCGAGATTGGCCGCTTTCCCCGCCTGTTCCGCGGGCGTGAAAGCATCCCCGGCCTGACGTGGCCGACAGTCACGTTCCACCGCCGCATGTCGCTGTGGCTCGGCCCATTGGAGGTGCAAATCATTCATATCGGCCGCAGCCACACGGCCGGGGATACGGTAGTTTGGGTGCCGCAGCACCGGGTGCTGTTCGCTGGGGACGTGGTGGAGTTCGGCGCCACCCCTTATTGCGGCGACGCGCATTTTGCGGACTGGCCGGGTACGCTCGATGCCGCCCGCGCTCTCGACCCGGTGGCGCTTGTGCCGGGCCGCGGGCGGGCACTGACCACCGCCACGGACTGTCACACGGCGATCGAGGGGACGCGCGCCTTTACCGCGGACCTGTTTGACGTGGTGCGCCAGGCCGGCGATGTGCCGCTGAAGGCCGCGTACGATCGGGCGATGCAGGCGCTGCGCCCAAAATACGGCCATTGGGTCATCTTTGACCATTGCATGCCATTCAACGTCAGCCGCGCTTATGATGAGGCGCGCGGCGCCGACCACCCGCGAATCTGGACCGCCGAGCGCGACATTGACCTGTGGCACGCCCTGGAACGCGGGGCGCCAGTGCCCACGGCGGAAGCCTGATGCCGCACACCTCGCCCACCTATGCCGCAACGCCGGCTGCGCCCAGTGGCACGCGGCACCCCGCGGTCGTGGTCGGCGGCGGACTGGTCGGGCTGACGTTGGCGCTGGACTTGGCTCGGCGGGGCGTGCCGGTTGTTATGTTGGATGATGACAACACGGTCAGCACCGGGTCGCGGGCGATCTGCATCGCTAAACGCACGCTGGAGATCTTTGCGCGCCTAGGCCTCGGCCCCCGCATGCTGGCCAAGGGGATCACCTGGAACGTCGGCCGGGTGTTTGCCGGTGCGCATGAGGTGTTCAACTTCGACCTGCTGCCGGAGGGCGGGCACGAGTACCCTGCCTTCATCAACCTGCAACAGTATTACGTTGAGGAGTGGCTGGTTGAAGCCTGCCTGGAGGCAGGCGTAGACCTGCGCTGGCGACACCGGGTCACGGCAGTCGCCAGCCGGGCGGATGGGGCGACAATCTCAGTCGGGACCGACGCCGGTGACTACACGATGGACGCAGACTGGCTGCTGGCGGCCGACGGCGCGCGTAGTTTTGTGCGGGAGACGTTGGGCTTGCCTTTCGTCGGCCGGACCTTCCGCGATCGGTTTTTAATCGCGGACGTACGAATGCAGGCCCCGTTCCCGACCGAGCGGTGGTTTTGGTTCGATCCGCCGTTCCATCCCAACCAGTCCGCATTGCTGCACAAACAACCGGACGATATCTGGCGCATCGACTTGCAACTCGGCTGGGACGCCGATCTGGATGCCGAGCGCGACCCGGCCCGCGTCACCGCGCGGGTGCAGGCGATGCTTGGGCCAGACGCGCGGTTCACGCTGGAATGGGTCAGCATCTACACCTTCCGCTGCCGTCGGTTGGCGCGATTCGTACATGATCGCGTTGTGTTCGTGGGCGACAGCGCGCACCAGGTCAGTCCATTCGGTGCCCGCGGCGGCAATGGCGGGGTGCAGGACGCGGATAACCTGGCCTGGAAGTTGGCAGCCGTGCTCCAGGGTGCGCCCGCGTCGCTGATTGATACCTACGATGACGAACGCATTCTCGCAGCGGACGAAAATATTCTGCACAGCACGCGCGCGACCGATTTCATCACGCCGAAAACGCCCGCCGCCCGCGCCTATCGCGACGCCGTGCTGTCCCTGGCTGCAACCCATCCGTGGGCGCGGGCGATGGTAAACTCCGGCCGTCTATCCCGCCCGTGCCGCCTGGCGCTGACCGGCGATAGCGACGTATGGGACAGGGTCCGCCCCGGTGACCCGGCTATCGACGCGCCACTCGGTAACGGCTGGCTGTTGGGCCAGGTCCGTGGCTTCACGCTTCTTGCATTCGGTACCGCACCGCCGCTGGATGGCGTAACAACGGTAGGCGTGCCGCCCGACAGCCTTGCGGCCCGGCGGTATGGTGCGCCACCAGGTGGCGTGGTGCTGATCCGGCCCGACCAGCACGTGCTGGCCACGTTCGACCGCTTCGATGGTGCCCGAATTCATGCCGCCATCGACGCCTGCCTGCACCGCGCGCCGGCCATGGAGCGCGCTGCATGACCGACCCCGACGCGCTATTCGCAGCACTCGTTGGCGCGCATGACGGCCTGGATGACGCCGCGTCACGCCGGCTCGACGCCCGGCTGGTGCTACTGCTAGCCCAGCACATCAACGACCCCGCCGTGGTGCTGGACGCGCTGCGGCAGGCCCAGGAGGCTGCATGAACGCGACCCTTCGACCGAGCGTTGCCACCACCAACGCCGGCTACCAATCCGGCTTCGGCAATGGGTTCGAGACCGAGGCGTTAGCCGGTGCCCTGCCGATCGGCCGCAACTCGCCGCAACGCTGCGTCTATGGCCTGTATGCCGAGCAGCTTAGCGGCAGCCCGTTCACCGCGCCCCGCATGGCCAATGAGCGTAGCTGGCTGTATCGCATCCGCCCGACAGTTAAGCACTGGGGCGCGTTCCGTCCGGCGCCGCCCAACCTGTGGCGCACCGCCCCCTGTGCCGAAATTGTGGTGCCGCCCGCGCCCATGCGTTGGGACCCGTGGGCCGCAGCCGCACCCGGCGTGTCGTTTATCGATGGCATGATCACGATCACCACGGCCGGCGACGCAGGCGCACAGGCCGGTATCGCCGCCCATGTTTACGCCGCCAGCCGGGATATGGTGGACGAGTACTTTGCCAATGCCGAAGGTGAGATGCTGATCGTACCCCAGCAGGGGCGGCTGCATCTGGCGACCGAGTTCGGCCTGATCGACCTCGTTCCGGGCGAGATCGCGGTCATACCCCGAGGCGTGAAGTTCCGCGTGGCACTGCCCGACGGTACCGCCGCCGGCTATGTGTGTGAGAATTATGGCGGTGCCTTCACCCTACCGGAACGGGGGCCGATCGGTGCCAACTGCCTCGCCAACCCGCGCGATTTTTTAACGCCCCAGGCGTGGTACGAGGACCTGGAGGTGCCCAGCCGGCTCACGCTAAAATACGGCGGCACGTTGTGGCAGGCGGACATTGCCCAAAGCCCGCTGGACGTCGTCGCGTGGCATGGCAATTACGCGCCGTATAAATATGATTTGCGCCGGTACTCGCCGGTGGGCCCACTATTATTCGACCATGCCGATCCGAGCATCTTTACCGTGTTGACTGCACCGAGTGAGACGCCGGGCACTGCAAATGTCGATTTCGTCTGCTTCCCCGATCGCTGGCTGGTGGCGGAGGACACGTTTCGTCCGCCCTGGTACCACATCAATGTCATGAGTGAATTCATGGGCCTGATCTATGGACAGTACGATGCGAAGCCGCGCGGTTTCGCACCGGGCGGGTTCAGCCTGCATAACGCCATGCTGCCGCACGGTCCGGACGCCGACGCGTTTGAGGGTGCGAGCAGCGCGACCCTGGCCCCACGTAAGCTGGAGGGCACGATGGCGTTCATGTTCGAAAGCCGCCATCGCCAGGCTGTAACTCGGGCCGCCGCGGAGTCACCGGGGCTACAACACGACTACATGGATTGCTGGGCTGGTCTGCAACGAGAGTTCTCACCATGACCGGCCATGGCGGGATCGACCACAGCCACGATCCGGCACTGACAAGCTGGGTCGTGTCCGCTAATGGCCATTTGGACTTTCCAATCCAGAACCTTCCGCTCGGCGTGTTCAGCCCGTTAGCCGGGGCACCCCGGGGCGGCGTGGCGATCGGCGACATGATCCTCGATCTACGTACCCTGCATGAGGCGGCCGTGCTGGACGATGAGGCGCAGGCCGCGATCCATAGTTGCATCGGCACGTCGCTCAATCCATTCCTGGCGCTAGGTGCCGGGCCGCGCCGGGCGCTGCGGGACGCGGTCAGCGCGCTGCTGGCCGATGGATCGGACCCGCGGCCACATTTGCTGCACCGTGCGGCGGACTGCATCATGTATCTGCCAGCGCACGTCGGTGATTACAGCGATTTCTATGCCGGCATCCACCATGCGGAGGCGGTGGGCGCTATGCTGCGGCCCGACCAACCGCTGATGCCCAACTACAAATGGCTGCCTGTCGGCTACCATTGCCGATCAAGCACCATTCGTCCGCCCGGCGACGTTCGCCGTCCCAATGGACAGCGCAAACCCGGCACGGAGACTTCTCCCAGCTACGGCCCCAGCCGGTCGTTGGATTACGAGCTGGAGCTGGCCGTCTGGGTTGGAGCTGGCACCGCCATCGGCACCAGCGTCCCGATCGGGCAGGCGGCTGAACATATCGCCGGCTACACGCTACTGAATGACTGGTCTGCCCGCGACATCCAGGGGTGGGAGTATCAGCCGCTCGGTCCGTTTCTGGGTAAGAGCTTTTGCACAACCGTCAGTCCCTGGCTGGTCACGCCTGAGGCGCTGGCCCCGTTCCGAATCGCCCAGGCATGTCGCGCCCCAAATGACCCGCCGCTGCTGCCGCATTTGAACGATACCGGCGATCAGGCCGCGGGCGCGATCGATCTGATCGTTGAAGTATTGATCAGCACGGCGCAGATGCGCGCAGCCGATCTTGCCCCGCATCGCTTGTCAGCCGGTAATGCAGCGGCACTATACTGGACGCCGGCGCAGATGCTGACCCATCAGGCCAGCAATGGTTGCGCGCTGAACCCCGGTGACGTGCTCGGGACTGGCACGATCTCCGCACCCGGTGCGCCGGGCTGTCTACTTGAACTGACCCGCGGGGGGCGTGCGCCGTTCACTCTTCCATCGCATGAAACGCGGCGATTTCTTGAAGACGGGGATAGCATCACACTGCGCGCGCGGGCGGGCGGGGCAGGGCGGGTTTCGATCGGGTTTGGAGATTGTACGGCCACGGTGCTGCCCGCAATGTAAGGGGCTACTACAGTCGGCAACACGGCCCATATATTAATCTAATAGAGGTAATCAGAGCCATGCGTCGTCCTAACATCTTGACCGCGCTTGTTGTCGCGACCCTGGCCCTCGCCCCGGCACTGGCGGTGGCAAAGGCAGGGGGTGGCGCATCGTTCGGTAGCCGTGGTGCCCGGACCTATTCTGCGCCGCCCAGCACAAATACGGCGCCGTCGATGGCATCACCCATGGAGCGCAGCATGGCCCCGCGTGCGCCGGCTGGTCCGGTTGGCGATTCGATCGGTGCCGTGCCGCAGCGTCGGGGCGGGTTCATGTCAGGGCTGGCCGGCGGTCTGCTGGGCGTTGGCATAGGCAGCATGCTTTTTGGCGGCGGCATGTTCGGCGGCGGTGGGGGCTTTGGCGTGATGGGCTTCCTCAGCTTGTTAATTCAGGGCGCTTTGCTGTTCTTCCTTGCGCGTTGGCTGTTCCGTCGCTTCGCCGGGGGCCTCGCCACGGCGGGGGCGCCCGCCATGCGTATGCAGGCCCCGGGCGTTGTGCCGATGCAGGGTGCCGCGGTAGGCGGCGCACTCGCCGTGAATAAGGACGATTACACGGCGTTCGAACAGCTGTTGCAGGGCGTGCAAGCCGCCTGGTCAACCCGCAACACGAATGCGCTGTCGAACCTGGCCACGCCGGAGATGGCGGGCTATTTCGCCGAGCAGCTTGCCGACCAGGCCAGCCGTGGCGTGACGAACAGCGTAACCCACGTGAAGCTCGAGCAGGGCGACCTGTCAGAGGCGTGGAATGAAGGTGGCCGTGATTACGCGACGGTTGCCATGAAGTTCTCTGCCCTGGACGTGACGCGCGACCAGGCAGGTCGGGTCGTGGACGGTGATTTGGCGTTGCGCACAATGACGACGGAGCTGTGGACATTCGTGCGGGCCCGGGGCGGCCGTTGGATCCTGTCGGCCATTCAGCAGGTACGTTAGGGAGTGGTTTGCATCCCGGAAACCATTCCGGGATGCAATTGTTCTATGTATCAATGCTCAATCATGTAAGGCTCACGCACTAGACTCGAAAGTTACCGTATGCACCCGCGATAGAGGCGAATGTCGTCCAGAAAGACGAGGATCACACGGTCGCATGAACGCATTATACCCCCTGCCGCACTATATCGATGGCAACCATAGCGGTGCCGGTACGCATCACTATCGGACAGTTTTCATCTCCGACACGCACCTTGGGACTAAGGGTGCACGGACCGATTTCTTATCGGACTTCCTAGCCACGATAACCTGTGCGAACTTGTTTTTAGTTGGTGACATCGTTGATGGCTGGCGGCTGCGAAAGTCCTGGTACTGGGATGCGGAGCACGACACCGTCATTCGCCACATTCTGCGTCATGCCCGCAACGGAACTCCTGTTATCTACATTCCTGGCAACCACGATGAGATGTTTCGGGCCTGGTTACCCACGGCCCTCGATCCCACCACGTTGGAAGTCGCCGGCATCGCACTTCGCAACGAGGCTGAGCATATAACGGCGGACGGAAAGCGTTTCCTGGTCACCCACGGCGACCAGTTCGACAGCGTTGTGCGCTACGCTAAGGTCCTGGCCCACCTGGGGGACAGCGCCTACGTCGCCTCCCTGGTGTTAAATCGCTGGTTTAACGTTGTCCGGCGAAAGCTCGGCTACCCTTACTGGTCTCTCAGTCAATGGCTGAAGCGCCAGGTCAAGGGGGCGGTAAAGGCCATCGACCGGTTCGAGACGGCGCTGGCTGGTGAGGCGGAGCGACGCGGGTTCGACGGCGTGATTTGCGGCCACATCCACCATGCCGAGATGCGGCGGGTCGGTGGCGTGATGTATATGAATGACGGCGACTGGGTCGAAAGCTGCACGGCGCTGGTGGAACATCACGACGGACGGATGGAGCTGATCGATTGGGCGGCGGTCAACAACCTCAGCTTCTTCTCACCCCGGACCGGCACGAGCGTCCGGGTTGCGGAGCCGGTCTGACCGACGCTGCCCTACGTATCCTGATTGTCAGCGATGCCTGGCACCCGCAGGTGAATGGTGTCGTGCGCACGCTTTCGACCCTGGCGGCCGAGCTGGAGGGGTTGGGCCATCGGGTTGAGGTGATTGGCCCCGACCGGTTTCGAACCGTGGCAATGCCGACGTATTCCAGCATTCGGGTGGCGCTGTGGCCCGGGCGATCGCTGTCCAGCATAATCGAGGGCTTCCGGCCCGATGCGCTGCATATCGCGACAGAGGGTCCGCTAGGCCTGGCCGCCCGGCGTTGGGCGGTGCGGCACGGGCATGCGTTTACGACAGCATTCCATACGCGCTTCCCAGAGTACCTGCATGCCCGGACGGGTGTGCCGCTTGGCCTGAGCTACGCGTGGCTGCGGCGGTTTCACAATGCCGGGCGCGGCATGATGGTTGCAACCGGTACGCTGCGGCAGGAGCTGTCGGGCCGCGGTTTCCGCACCGTCCGGCCGTGGACCCGGGGTGTGGACCTGCGCCGGTTCCAGCCTACCCGCACGACGGGTCTGTCGCTGCCTCGCCCCGTGTTCCTGTATGTCGGCCGGGTCGCGGTCGAAAAGAACATCGGCGCGTTCCTATCGCTCGATCTGCCAGGGACAAAGGTAGTCGTGGGGGACGGCCCGCAGCGGGAGGCATTGCAGGCGGCCTATCCCAACGCCGTCTTCCTCGGCGAACGGACGGGTGAGGACCTGGTACGCGCCTACGCCACCGCGGATGTATTTGTGTTTCCGTCGCGGACGGACACGTTTGGACTTGTCCTGTTGGAGAGCCTTGCATCCGGTACGCCGATTGCAGCGCATCCCGTCACGGGGCCGATCGACATTTTGGCGGGTGCAGCACCGGGTGTTGGGGTATTGGACCACGACCTGCGCGCGGCAGCGATGCGGGCGCTGTCGGGCGATCGCCGGGCATGCCGCGCGCATGCGGAGCGGTTTTCGTGGCGGGCGTGTACCGATCTATTCTTGTCCAACCTGGCCGTGGTGCGCCGCCCCGTCTGAACACCTCCCCATTTGATTGGCGCATGGTTTGCCGGGGCCGGGCCGCCATGCTACCGCCCCGACCATGATTAAGAGGGCGCTACGCCAGGACTGGGCCACGGCCGCCGCGGTCTGGGCCGGGACCGCGGCGTTGCGGGCCACCCTGCGCACCGTGTCTTGGTCGACCGAGGGGCTTCCCGACGCCTTCCACAACGGCGCCCCTGCAATCTTCGCATTCTGGCACGAACGCCTGCCATTGATGCCGGCATTCTGGCTGCGGGCTGTCGCGGCCCGCCGGGCTGCTGGCCATGTGCCCGGCCGGATGGCCGTGTTGGTCAGCCGGAACCATGATGGACGTCTGATCGGCCGGGTGATGGATGCGTTTGGCGTCGAACTGGCGCACGGCTCGTCGGCCAAGGGTGGCGCGCAAAAGGGCGGGGCGGGCGGTGTCCGGGCGCTGCTGACGATGCTGAACGCTGGCGGGCAGGTGGTCATTACGCCGGATGGGCCCCGCGGACCACGCCGGATAGCGGCACCGGGCGTGGCCCAACTGGCGGCACTGGCCGGCGTGCCGGTCATTCCGTGCGCGGCACAAATTACCCGGCGGCACACCCTTCGCACCTGGGACCACATGGTGCTGCCGCTGCCGTTTGGCCGGGGTGCGATTGTTTGCGGGCCGCCGATCGCCGTGCCGCGGACGGAGTGGGGTACGTCACTACCGGCCATCGAATACGCGCTGAATGCCGCCGCTGACCGGGCCGACGCCCTGTGCCGCTGACGGCTGTACTGTGGCATGGCCTGGCCGCGGCCGGCGCGCCAGTGCTGCGCCAGCTGCTGCGCCGCCGGGCTGCACGGGGGAAGGAGATCGCGGCCCGCCTGCCGGAGCGGGAGGGGTTCGATATAACCCCGCGTCCGCCCGGCCCCCTGATCTGGCTACATGCGGCCAGCGTCGGCGAAAGCGTGTCGATGCTGCCGGTCCTGCCGTATTTATCTGGGGTAACGGTGCTGTTCACGACCGGAACGGTCACGTCGGCAGCCATACTCGCACCCGTCCTGGGCGCGGCCGTGCTGCACCGGTTCGCGCCGCTCGACGTACCGGGCTGGGTGGCGCGCTTCCTGGACCATTGGCGTCCCGACGTGGCGGTGTTTGTTGAAAGCGAGCTATGGCCCAACACCCTGGCAGCCTGCCGTGCCCGGCGTGTGCCAGCCATGCTGGTCAACGCCCGCATGTCCGCGCGCAGTACCCGGGGCTGGGGCCGTGTACCGGGCCTAGCGCGCCAGGTCCTGGGAACGTTTGCGCGGGTCCGGGCACGCTCGGCCGCCGATGCGGAGCGGTTGCGGTGCCTTGGTGCGCGAATGGTCACTGTGGCTGGCGACCTGAAGCTGTCTGCACCCGCCCTTACGGCCGACCCGGCGGAGGTTGCACGGCTGCACCGCTTCATCGGCACCCGGCCAGTTTGGCTGGCCGCCAGTACCCACCCCGGTGAGGAGGCGATGGCGGAGCGAATCCATCATGCGCTGGCCGGCACCCATCCCGGCCTGCTGACGATCATTGCCCCCCGTCATCCTGGCCGCGGCCCCGGTCTGGTACCCGGCGCACCCCGCCGCGCCGCCGGGCAGGATCCGCAGGGGGGGATTTGGATTGTGGATACGATGGGTGAGTTGGGCCTATTGTACCGACTAACGCAGACTGTGTTCGTGGGCGGCAGCCTCGTCCCACACGGGGGGCAGAACCCGTGGGAGCCGGCGCGGCTAGGCTGCGCGGTAGCTACCGGGCCGTATACGACTAATTTTATCGACGCAGTGGGTACCTTGGCAACGGCAGGCGCGCTGACGGTCGTGGCGGACGAAGCGGCGTTGCAGGCATGGGTCGGGGCCACGTTGACCGACACCACTCGGCGTCAGGCGGTCGGTGCCCGGGGCGTCGCGGTGTCGGGTGGGGTAGGGGTGCTACCGGCCGAAACGGCGCGGGCGATCCTGGATTTGGTGGCATGAGGCCGCCCGCCTTTTGGCAGCAGGACGGATGGCTACCGCGGTTGTTACAGCCGGTGGCGACGATCGTTGCGCGCAGTACCGCCCGGCGCGTGGCCCGTCCCGGTTGGGTGGCGCCGGTACCGGTCCTGTGTGTTGGCAATGCCGGCGTGGGTGGCGCGGGAAAGACGACGGTCGTGCTGGACCTCGTCTGCCGGCTGCGCGCCCGGGGACGTGCCGTTCATTGCCTGACACGCGGCTATGGCGGGCGTGCGCCGTGCGGCACAGTACTGCGCGTGGGCGTAGATGCGCGGGCGGATTGGGTGGGGGATGAGGCATTGCTGCTGGCCGCGGCCGCGCCGACCTGGCGGTGCGCCGACCGGGCCATGGCCGCGCGGGCGGCGATTGCGGCCGGCGCAGACGTGCTGGTGATGGATGATGGGCTGCAAAACCCGACGCTCCAACACTCGGCCGCCGTACTGGTCGTCGATGCCGCGGTCGGGTTCGGCAATGGCCGGGTCTTGCCGGCTGGTCCATTGCGAGAGCCGGCCCCGGTGGCCGCCGCACGGTGCCGGGCCGCTATCCTGATCGGCGATGGCCCGACACCCGCGTTGGAATTGCCTGTGCTGCGCGCCCACCTGACGGCTGACACGCTGCTGCCAGCGGTACGTGTGTTCGCATTTGCCGGCATTGCCCGTCCGGCCAAATTCCACGCAACGCTACGCGATGCGGGTGCCGTAATCGTGGGGCGCGCCGATTTTCCTGACCACCATCCGTTTTTGGCTAGCGAGTTGCAAGACGTGTTCGACCGCGCCGCCGCGCTATTTGCAACCCCGGTTACAACGCCGAAGGACGCGGCCCGCCTGGCACCAATCGAACGGGAGCAGGTGCAAGTCGTAGGTGTCCGTCTGGTGTGGGACGACCCTGGTGCCATCGAGTTGTTATTGGATACGGTTTTGGTGTGAGGATTTCTGCCCGGTCCGCCCTGAAATTGCCGAAGGCTGCCAACGCCGGCCAAATCGAGCTGCGTCGCCGGGGAACAATTTTTAATCGTACTTGTCACCTGTTCGTATGTCGCGTTGGTCTGGCCAGCGGGCCCAAAGGTGATTTCCACATTTTGGGGTCCAGGCCATGCAACACTCTACAAGCCGCTGGCGCGCTCTGCCTCTGTCAGCCGCGCTCACCTTTGGCCTTCCTATGATGGCGGTTGCGGGTACGGTTCCGTTCAATAAGGCCCTGCAATTCAGCTACAACCCGCTTGGGTCGGGGCTCAACTACGCCAACCCGGGTTGCGACTACCTTAACACGATCAACAAAAGCCCAGCGACAGTAGCCACCTCCACCTACGCCCAGTCCGGGTCATGGGACTCCGTTACAGGTTTCGCCTCGGCCGATCTATCGACTGGTAAGCTGAAGGTACGAAGAGCGGTGGTATATACGGACGGATCCACCAACCCGTCGCTGCAATCGAATGCCATCTTTGGGGACGGGTTTACGACGCGTACGACTGGCGGCGCGCCTTCTGTGTAGACAAGCAGCTTCCAAGCGACTTTTACGCTCAGATTAAGCGGTTCACTGACCAGCTCTGCCCCGCTGTCCAGCATCGGTGGCGAGTCGATCATTGTGCTTTCCATTCTGAAACCCGGAACCTCGATCCATTGAAACCACTGATCAATGGCCCAACAGCGATCACGTACTTCTACTGGGACACAGTAAATCCGACGCGTACGGTTGTCTATACGGATCCGATGGGTAAGTAAGTACCGCGTACGCCGGCTGCCAGCTATCTCACCATACCGCCGTCACTAACAGTGATAGTCACGCCCGGCGGCGATTTTGATTGGGCGCTTTTGCTTGGAACCGACGGTCAGCTCTGCAAGGCCGGCGACAGCTTCGACACCACCCTATCACCCGGTTACGCAGGTCCTGCCGTAAGCGTCACGACCGGGGTGCTGGGACTTAGCAGCCGTCAGCGTTGTTAGTCGCCAGCGTACCTTATCGAGCGGGGTCTAGTCTGGATTAGGCCGCGAACTCAGATCGGGCTGATCCGCCAGCAGCGCGTCTTGCGGCTCGTCAGCACGACGCTTTGCCTCCTGCTTCTCCCGGGCCTTTTCTTCTTTCTTCGCGACTTTCGCCCGATCGCGCTCAGCGCGTTGCAGGTTGTAGTTGGGCTTAAACACCATGGGAGCATCCTTGGTGGAGGTTGGGTCCTGGCCAGCCGAGACTGGCCAGGTTCGTCATAGCTCCTGGCCAGCCTAAACCGGCCAGGACAGCCGCTAGGCGTTCTGTAGGCTGACGGCCGAAACCTTGCCTTGCTGGCCACGCTCGAGCTCGAAGCTCAGCTTCTGGCCCTCGTTCAGCGTACCCATACCGGCGCGCTCAACGGCCGAAATGTGCACGAAAACATCCTTGCTGCCGTCTTCTGGCTGAATGAAACCAAAACCCTTGGTCGGGTTGAACCACTTGACTGTACCGACGGACATCGTCGCTTCTCCATACACGCGGCGGCCCGCACGGTGCGGGCCGGATTACTTTTGCATTCCGGGAGCAGCGGAGTAGCCGGGATCTGCACGAAGCGGAATCCAAGGCGTCGACCAACGAAAACAGCCCAACACGTAAAAGCGCCTGTATTCACATGGGCGCTTAGCCCCCGGAAGTCAAAGGCTAAAGCGCCAAACGCCCCTGTCGCTGTGGTCCGCCGATGGTGGCAGGGCGCACGCCGTCGGTGAATCGGATCGTTACCGCTTGGCCCGATATAGCATCTGCTGCTGCTGTGATGGCGTGGCCGTCCGGACCGGTCACCAGCGCGTAACCCCGGGCCAGCACCGCCAGCGGAGACACTGCTTGCAACCGTCCAGCAGAGCCAGCGAGGCGCGCCGCCGCCTCTCGCAATCCGGCAAGCAGGGGGGCGGGCTGGAGCCGCACCGTCGTTCGCAGCCCCTGCGCACGCTGACGCTCGATGGCATGACGGAGTGCCGCGCCGAGCTGCGCATGGGCCAACTGCAGCCGCCCCTGCCGCCGGGTCGTCACCGTATGGGGCGCCGGGAAACCACGCTCGGCCTGCATCAGCGCGGTTCGCCGGGCACGTACCAGGGCCGGTAGGGCTAACCGCAGCCGCGATGCCCGGCCATCGATCAGCAGCCGGGCGGCGGCGGCCAGCGCCGGTAGGTCCGGTAAAGCCTGCCGCGCCTGCACCAGCGCCGCCCGCCGCGCCCGGACCAGATTGGGTAGCGCCAGCCGCGCCCGGGCCGCCCGGCCATTTACCGCCAGGTGTTCGGCCGCCAGCAGCGCCGGCAAATTCGGTAACTGGACCGCCGCGCGATGCACCCGTGCCGCCCGCGCCGCCATGAGCGCATGCGGGTCCGGCAAGCCGCGTTCGGCCCGGCCCAGGCGTAGCCGCTGTTCCTGCGTCAGTCGCCGCAACCCGGCTGCCAGCCGCGTGCCCTCCCCAACCAGTAGCGCCACCAGTGCGTCACGCGACGGCACAGCCAACTCGGCAGCGGCCGTCGGCGTCGGTGCCCGCCGGTCGGAGGCGAAGTCGATCAGGGTATGGTCCGTCTCATGCCCGACGGCGGAGATCAGCGGGATCCGGCATGTAGCCGCGGCGCGAACCACGGCCTCGTCATTGAAGGCCATCAGGTCTTCCAAACTGCCGCCGCCACGGGCGACGATCAGCACGTCCGGACGCGGCACACCGGGGGCCGGCAGCCGGTCGAACCCGGCAATGGCGCGGGCAATACGCTCGGCGGCACCTTCCCCCTGCACCGGGACGGGCCAGACTAGCAGCGGCCTGGGAAATCGGCGCGTAAGGGTCGTGCGGATATCCTGCAGCACGGCGCCCTGGGCCGACGTCACGACACCGATCACGGCCGGCAGCATCGGCAGCGCGCGCTTGCGGCCGGCGTCAAACAATCCTTCGGCCGTCAGGCGTACGCGCAGCATTTCGATCCGGGCCAGCAGCGCACCGGCACCGGCGTAGGCCATTGTTTCCACAATCAATTGATAGTCACTGCGTTCGCCATAGGCCGATACCCGTCCGGTCGCGATCACCTCGACCCCATTTTCTGGCACTAGGCCCAGGCGGGAAACGGCGCCTTTCCAGACGACGCCTTTGATCTTACCGCCTTCATCCTTCAGCGAGAAATACATGTGGCCGGACGGGTAGCGCTTGTATTCCGTGATTTCCCCCCGCACTCGGACGCGGCCGAACGCGCCCTCCAGCGTGCGTTTCACAGCGCCCGAGATCTCGCTGACGCTGTATTCCGGGATGTTGGTCGGTGCGGCCGGGCTGGTGGGGTCGGACATCAGACTATCTTATGCTAGGCCGGGCGGCGTCATAAGGGGTTGCGATGCGGGTGCTAGTAGTGGGCTCGGGCGGGCGGGAGCATGCGCTTGCCTGGGCATTGTCGCGATCGCCGATGTTAACGGCGCTGTACGTCGCCCCGGGCAATACAGGTACGGCGCAGGTGGGGCAGAATCTGCCGGTATCGGTTACCGACCTCGACGGGCTGGTGCACGCGGCCGTCCAGCACGCGATCGACCTGGTGGTGGTGGGACCGGAGGGGCCGTTAGTCGCGGGCCTAGCGGATCGGATGGCCGCCGCCGGCATTCGCTGCTTTGGCCCCAACGCCGCAGCGGCACGGTTAGAAGGTAGCAAGGCCTTCACCAAACAAGTCGCGGACGAAGCCGGCATCCCCACCGCGCAGTGGGAGCAATTCAACGACCCGGCTGCTGCCCATGCCTTCATCCGCCGCCGGGGCACCCCGGTCGTGATCAAGGCCGATGGCCTGGCCGGCGGCAAAGGTGTCGTGGTGGCAGCGACGTTGGACGAGGCGTTGGCGGCCGCGGACGCGGCCCTGGCAGCCGGTCCGGTGGTAATCGAGGAATGCTTGACCGGGCCGGAAATAAGCCTGTTTGCGCTGTGCGGTGGCGTCGACGCGGTCCTGCTGGGCACGGCACGGGACCATAAGCGGGTGGGCGACGGCGATACCGGCCCCAACACGGGCGGAATGGGCGCCGTGGCACCGGTGCCGGGATTTGATGGGGCGGCGGCGCTGGACGTGTTTGTGCGCCCGGCGCTGCGGGTCATGGCAACGCGGGGCACGCCGTTCCGCGGGGTCCTGTTCGCCGGATTGATGCTGACGCCCGACGGGCCGCGGCTTCTCGAGTACAACGTGCGCTTCGGCGATCCAGAGTGCCAGGCGCTATTGCCGCTGTTGGCCACCGATCTGCTGCCGGTCCTGGTTGCGGCCTGTGACAACCGGCTGGATACCGTGCGACCGGACTGGCACCCCGGCGCCACGGCAGCGGTTGTGATGGCGCAGCGGGGCTATCCTGGCGTGTTGGAGGGGGCGGGGCCGATTGGCGGCCTCAATCGGGCGGGCCTTGTGTTCCATGGCGCGACCCGCACGGAAGACGGGCAGGTCATGGCCGATGGCGGACGGGTGCTTACGCTGGTCGGTGTGGGGCCGAACGCGGCGGCAGCGCGCCGTGCAGCGTATGCTGGCGTTGCAGCCATTGATTGGCCGGGCGGCTTCTGCCGGCGCGATATTGGCGGTGCCGATGTTTAGGACGTGGCTGATCGCACCGCCATGCCCGCCAAAGGTCTGGCCAGGGAACGCAGGTGGCTAGAGACGCTTGCAACAATTAAGCCTGTATCGTGAGCGGCTCGCCTTGATCGTCCGGCCCGACCTGCTGGTGTCCGACGGACTCTTGGGACATCAACGGGGCGAGCGATATACGGCGTGCTATTGATCATACCTTGCATACCAGTGCTGGCCCTGCTGGTACTTGCGTTTGGATGGCTACGAAACCGGTGGCGGAGGTATTATTGACCGAATTAACCTTTTTCTACGCCAATGGCGCGTGCTCGCTAGCCCCGCATATCGCGCTCGAGGAGGTGGGCGTGCCGTATACGCCGCAGCTGGTGAACACTTTAGGGGGTGAGCAACACACCCCCGCATTCCTGGCTGTGAACCCCAAAGCGCGGGTGCCGGCGCTGCGTATCGATGGCTGGGTGCTGACGGAATGCCCCGCCATCTTGGCCTATATCGCGCAGGCCTATCCAGCCGCCGGGTTGTGGCCTGCTACGTTGGATGACCAGGCGCGGGCGATGGAGTGGATGGGTTGGATCGCATCGTCCGTCCACATAACCTATGCGCACATCCGCCGGGCAGAGCGGTATGCAACCGGTGAGGATGCGCTAGCCAACGTCCGCGCACAGGGGCAGGTGTCGGCCCGCGCGGCGTGGGAGGCTATCGAGGCCCGGCTGCGGCCCGGCGCATGGGCAGTCGGTAACGCCTATAGCGTGGTCGACATCTACTTGCTGGTGTTCTGGCTGTGGGGCCGTGGTGCGGTACTGGGCTATGATATGGCACGGGACTTCCAGGCCTGGACCGGCATCGCCCAGCGTATGGCCACACGCCCGGCCGTGCAGCGTGCCCTGGCGCGGGAGGGGGCGGCGCTGCCATAGGTTTTACCGTGAGTTCGTTATTGGGCCCGGGCTGCCGCCAGGCCGAGACCAGCGCCCACCAGTAACCCGCCGCAAATTCGGTTCGGCAGCCGGCCCTGGCGTATGATCGCCCCACGAAGCCGGCCGGCTATTGCCGCCGATAGGCTGTCCAGCCCGGCCACAATGGCCAAGAACACCAGCGACATCCCCAGCAGCTGCGGCGCAAGCGCGTGCGCGGGTGAGACAAATTGCGGGAAGAACGCACCAAAAAACAGTAGCGTCTTGGGATTGGTGATCGACACTAAAAAGCCCCGTGCGACCGCGGCGCGGGGCCGGGGTGGCGTGGCGGCAGCGTCCACGTCCCCGTCCGTCCCGGGCGCGGCTGCCCGCCAGGCCTGGATGCCCATCCAGATTAGGTATATCGCGCCTCCCCAGCGCAGCAGGTCAAACCAGTACCCCGCCGCGGTCAAAAGCGTCGTCATGCCCAGCGCCACCACCGCCAACTGCACCGCCAGCGCCGCGCTGGTGCCGAGCAGTGTCCAAAAGCCAAAGCGCGTCCCATGCGCCACGCTATTGGCGATAATCAGCGCCATGTTGGGTCCAGGGAACAGCGCCAGCAAAATCGTGGCCGCGATGAAGGCAATAAACAGGGCAGGGTCCATGCCAGCGAACCTAGCGGTGACGGATTGCCGCCGTCCACAGCAGCCACGCAAATAGCGGCAGCAATGCCATCGCACCGAACGGCAGAGACTGTAGACAGGGGGCGAGCACGCAAACCAAAAGGGCCGGTGCTGGGATTTCACTGCGCCTGGCCATAGCCACCAACGCCGCAGCCGTCACAACCGGTAAATCGTGGGCAAACGCATACGGGGTCGCGAGAAAGGTGGCGAGCGGCAATACCGTGATCTCCGTCCCGCGCCGCGCCCGCCATAGCGCCACCAGCGCGCCGCCTGCCGCCACACCCTGCGCCACCCGGGCCAACCCGGCGCTGCCGCCCAGCAACTGAACCGCGGCGGTAATTGTCGGCATCTGATCGAGCTTTGGCCCGCGCCCGGCCGATAGCGCCACCGCCTGGGCCTGCATGGCATCGAGCCAGGCGGGCCAGACGGCCCAGCCAAACAGCAGCCCCGAACCCAGCGTCAGCATCGCAGCACCCAGACAAACACCGATGATGGCCCGCCAATGACTGCCGAATAGCAGGAAGACCGGCACCAGCAGCGCCAGTTGCGGTTTGTACGCCGCGGCCGCCAGCAACACTCCGGCCAGCACGGGCCGCACCGGTAGCAACCGCAGCCCGCCCAGCATCAGGGCTGCCGTCAGGAACCCGTTCTGCCCCACCACGAACGACAAGGCGCAGGCCGGGGCCACGGCCAGCAAAACCGTGCGGTCCCACCGCCAACGCCACGCGCCGACCGCTGCGACCAGTGCGGCAAACGTCGTGACCCGCCAAACGAGCGCCCCGGCCGAATAGGGCAGCCAGCCGAGCGGGGCTACGGCCAGCAGAAACCAGGGCGGGTAAGGATAGGGATAGAACCCGTTCTCCTCCGGAATGCCCAGACCGGTTTGGAACGCATGCAGCGCCGCGTTGTCGTAGATCGTCGCCGGCGGCTGGGTCAGCGCGTATCGGCCGAATGTCCAAAACCCCCATACGTCGGGGTAAAGCGGGCCATCCATCGTAATTTCCTGCGCGACGAAAATGGCCGCGAGCGCCAGCGACATCACCAAAACCAGCCGGATCGTCATCGAAGCGCCTGAAAGAAGTCGCGCAGCAGGGTGGCGCAGGCGGTTTCCTGCACGCCGCCGATGATTTCGGGGCGGTGAAAGACGCCGGGGGCCGACAAAAGGCGCGGCCCGTGCTCGACGCCGCCACCCTTTGGGTCGTAGGCGCCAAACACCAAACGCGCGATGCGGAACTGTACGCAGGCGGCAGCGCATAGCGGGCAGGGTTCCAGCGTCACAACCAGCGTGCAGCCGGGCAGGCGTGGGGTACGAAGCGTCCGGGCGGCGGCGCGCAGTACCAGCAGCTCGGCATGGGCGCTGGCATCGTAATCAGCCTCGGTCTGATTGCCGGCGGCGGCCAGCACGGTGCCATCGGGGGCGAGCAGGACAGCGCCCACCGGCACCTCCCCCCGCGCCGCGGCGGCCCGGGCCTGGTCGAGCGCCAGCGCCATGCTCTGTCCCAAATCCTTGCGGGGCGCACGATCCTGGTTGTAGTCACGCGGCATGGCCCGCAAAAAACCCCTGATTGGTATCACGCTGGATGCGGAGGCACCCGGTGGGTATTCGCAATACCCATGGTACGCGCTGCGCGCCAACTATGCCGGTGCCGTGGCCCAGGCGGGGGGCGTGCCTGTGGCGCTGCCGCATCATCCCGACCTGGCCGAGGCGATGCTTGACCGCATCGACGCGCTGATCGTTACCGGCGGCGCGTTCGATGTCGATCCGGCGCTGTATGATGGCGGCGCGCTTCACCCGACCGTCAGCCTGAAGGCCGACCGTACCGCCGCCGAGATGGCGCTGTTGCGGGGTGCGCTAGCCCGCGACCTGCCGGTGCTGGGTATTTGCGGCGGCGAGCAGCTTCTGGCCGTGGCCCTGGGCGGCACATTGATCCAACACATCCCGGACAGCATTGCCGGGGCCCTGGAGCATGAGCAGCCAAACCCGCGCCACCAGCCGGGCCATGCGATCACGCTGGTGCCCGGCACGCTGCTGGCCCGGATCGTGGGCACAGCGGTCATGCACGTGAACAGCGCCCACCATCAGGCCGTGGCAACGCCGGGTCCGGACGCGGTGGCGAACGCCCACGCACCGGATGGCGTGATCGAGGGGATCGAGGACGCGCGTCGCCGATTTGTGCTCGGTGTGCAGTGGCATCCCGAGTTTCTAATCGATGCCGGCGATCATCGCATCATGCAGGCGTTTCTGGCGGCATGACCGAGTTTGAACCCCCGGCTGACGCACGTGCGGTTACTCCACCGGCAGCCGACCTACCGAGCGAGCGTGGCGAACGCGCGGCAAAGTGGCTGGCCCGCGCCGGGGTCGCCAGCCGTCGCGACGCCGAAAAACTTATTGCCGATGGCGTGATCCGTCTGAATGGCGCCGTCGTCACCCACCCCGCCACGTTCATCCAGCCAGACGATATCGTTCAGGTCCGCGACGCCGTCGTGGACAGTCCCGACCGCACCCGCCTGTGGCGCTACCATAAGCCCGAGGGGCTGGTGACGACCCATAAGGACCCGCAGGGCCGGCCCACCGTGTTTGAACGCCTGCCGGTGGGGCTACCCCGGGTCGTGAGCGTCGGGCGGCTCGACCTGAACAGTGAGGGGCTGCTGCTGCTGACCAATGACGGGGCGCTGGCCCGGCGGCTGGAGCTACCGTCCAATGGCTGGATCCGCCGCTACCGGGTGCGCGTGTACGGCCCGGTTGATAACCGTCAGCTCGGCCTGCTGGCCAAGGGCGTCACGGTCGATGGCGTGAAGTACGGCCAGATCGAGGCCTCGCTGGAAGCCCGGACCGGCACCAATGCCTGGTTGAGCGTAAGCCTGAAGGAGGGCCGCAACCGTGAGGTGCGTAAGGTCATGGCGCATCTAGGCCTGCAGACGACACGGCTGATCCGGGTGGCGTATGGGCCGTTCCAGTTGGGTAACCTCGACCGGCATTTGGTGGACGAAATCAACGGCAAGGTCCTGCGGGAGCAATTATCGGGGCTGGGTCCGGCACCGCGGTAGCCGATGCGGATCATCGGTGGCGCGTGGCGGGGCCGGGTGTTGCAGGCCCCCGCCGGGCACGCGACCCGGCCGACTGCGGAGCGGGTGCGGCAGGCGCTGTTTGACCGATTGCTGCACGCGACCTGGGCCGGGCGGGACTGGCTGGCGGGCGCGGCGGTGCTGGACGTGTGCGCCGGCACGGGTGCGCTGGGGCTGGAGGCGCTGTCCCGCGGCGCGGCGCATGTGACGTTTCTGGAGCAGGACCGCGCGGCATTAGCCGTCTTACGGGCCAATATCGCCGCGTGCCGGGCCGGAGATCGCTGCACCGTCCGGGTGGCCGACGCGCGCACCCCGCCGCCTGGAACACCAGTCGCGCTGGCAATGCTCGATCCGCCCTATGGTGCCGGTCTGGTCCTGCCGATCGCGACGGCGCTGGCACGGCAGGGGTGGATCGGGCCGCAGACGCTAATGGTCATCGAAACCGGCGTGGCCGAGTCGCTGCCGGGTCCGATCGTTGCCGAATTCGCACATGGGGCGGCGCGCATCCATGTACGCCGGGGTCTGGGCTGGCTAGGGCCTGATGACTTTGGATAGGCAAAGCCATCATGCCAAATGTTTCGTTTCGTTATCCGCCTAACGTTAGCACGTTTGGCGGCTAACGGCGGCTGAATAGCCGTTCGAGGTCGGCGCGGGTGAGGGTCACGACGGTCGGCCGGCCATGGCTGCAGGTGGCGGCGCGGGGTGTGGTCTCCATCTGGCGCAGCAGCGCGTCCATCTCTGGTGCGAGCAGCCGACGCCCGGCGCGCACGCTGCCGTGGCAGGCGAGGCGCGCGAGCATGGCATCGAGCCGGGTAGCCAGCGCCGTCGCCTCACCACAATCGGCCAGTTCATCGGCCAGATCGCGCAGCAACGGCCCGGGATCGGGCGTGCCGAGGGCCGCAGGCAGCGCACGAACCAAGATTGCGCCCGGGCCGAAGCCTTCGATCTCCAGCCCAAGCCGGGCCAGCGCCGGCGCGGCGTCTAGCAGGCGGTGCTGGCTGGCGGGCGGCAGGTCCACGACGGCAGGTAACAACAACGCCTGGCTGGTGACGGTTCCGGCGGCCAGTTGGATGCGCAGCTGTTCGTGCACCAGCCGCTCATGCGCCGCATGCTGATCGACAATCACCAGCGCGCCATCGGCCGTGACCGCCAGCACATAGGTGTCCAGCACCTGCGCCACCGCCGCCCCCAGCGGATGGTCGGCCGAGGGGGTTGCAGCCGTGACCGTGCGGACCGCCGGGCCGGGGCCAAACGGCAGCGCGGCCTCCGCAAAACCCGGCCGCAACGCGGCCTCGGCAAAACCCGGCCGCAACGCGGCCTCGGCAAAACCCGGCGGCGAAAGCGATACGGGATAGGCCAGTCGCAAACCACCCGGTTGGTGGCCCGGCCGCGGGGCGAACGGCATCGGACGCGCGCCGCCCGACAGCGCCCGGGTCAGGCTGCCGATCACCAGGCTGCGAATGGCAGCCGGGTCCTGAAACCGCAACTCGGTTTTGGCCGGATGCACGTTCACGTCGAAATCGGCGGGGGGTAGCGTGAGGTACAAGGCGGCGACCGGGTGGCGGCCCACGACCATGACGTCGCGATAGGCAACGCGAAGCGCTGTCCGCAGCACCGGGTCCGTCACCGGCCGGTCGTTTACCACCAGGCTTTGCCCCGCCACCGTCGCCCGGTGCACGGCTGCGCCCCCGATCAGACCGTGTAGCCGCCACGGGCCGGACGGCGTATCCCGAAGGGCATCGACCGGGATCAGGGCTGCGCCATCTGGGCCCAGCAGCGCGGCAACCCGGCTGGCCAGGTCCTGTGCTGGCAAGTCGAAGGCGACGCGGCCATCTAGCTCGCAGCGGAAGGCGATGTGCGGCGCGGCGTAGGCCAGGCGGCGGACGGCCAACTCGGCCTGCTCGCCCTCGGTCCGCGGATGCTTCAGGAATTTGCGACGGGCGGGGGTCGCATAAAACAGGTCGGCGACGATGGCGGTCGTGCCATGGGCCGCGGCGGCGGGCATTGGCGGCGTAACCTGCCCACCCTCGACCCGGATTGTATGGGCGTGGGCCGCCGCCAGGGGCCGGGATGTCAGCGTCAGGCGGGCGGCGGCGCCGATGCTGGGCAGCGCCTCACCCCGGAAGCCTAGCGTCCCGATGGCCACCAGCTGGTCGCCGGTGCCGAGTTTACTGGTGCAGTGGCGCTGTACGGCCAGCACCAACTGGTCGCGACCCATACCACCGCCGTCGTCCACGACCTCAATACGAGAAATGCCGCCCTGTTCCAGGCGCACGGCGATCCGGGTGGCCCCGGCGTCAATCGCGTTCTCGACCAGTTCTTTGACGGCGGCGGCCGGCCGCTCGATCACCTCACCAGCGGCGATGCGGTTGACCAGCCCCTCCGGCAGGCGTCGAATCGGCGCGGGTTGAGGGGGAGGAGCGGGCGACACCATGGGTCACGATAGTAACACGATCGGTTTCCAAGACGATAAGGGTGCGACGCGCGCCATTCTGGACGGCGTCACGGCGGGCATGGCGGCGACCGAGGCGCTGCTGGCGGCGCTGGTGCGGCAGCCAAGCGTGCTGGGGGCGGAGGCCGGGTGCCTCGACGTGATGCGCGATGCCTATGCCGGGCTGGGCCTGGTGCCGCAGCGTGTTCCGGTCGATGCAAGCACGCTGGCAGAGCGCCCGGGCTGGTCGCCGCCGCTGATCGACTATGCCGGGCGGGACAATGTGGTGGCCGTGCACCAGCCCCGTGACGCCAATGGCCGGTCATTACTCCTGCAGGGCCATGTCGACGTGGTGCCGGAGGGGGCGGCCGATTTGTGGACGACCCCGCCGTTCGAGCCCCATGTGCGCCAGGGCCGGATGTACGGCCGCGGTGCTGGCGATATGAAAGCGGGCCTGGCCGCCATCATCGGCGCGATGCAGGCGCTGCGCCATGCCGGGCTGCAGCCTGCCGCCCCCGTGCAGTTAGCCGCCGTGATTGAGGAGGAGTGTACCGGCAATGGCGCCCTGGCCGTCATGCACGCGCTGCCGATGCCCGACGCCTGCGTCATCCCCGAACCCGGACCCGGGCACACGGCGCTGTATGTGGCCGAGGTCGGGGTTGTTTGGGCCTGGATTACTGTCACCGGCCGCCCCGCCCATGTGCGGGAGATGCAGGCTGGCGTAAATGCGATCGAGGCGGCGTACGTGTTGATGGAGCGGTTCCGTGCGCTGGAGGACGCGGCCAACCGGGGCGAGCGGCGGCATCCCGCCTTTGCCGGCGATAACCACCCGATCAACATAAACCTCGGCACCATGGCAGGCGGCGAGTGGACAAGCAGCGTCGCCACCCGCGCCGTGTTCAGCGTGCGGGTGGGCGTTATGCCCGGTGAGAGCTGCCACGCTACCCGGGCCGCGATCGAGCACTTGGTGACAGAGGCCGCCGCCGACCCCAGGCTGCGCGGCGCGGGGCTAAGCGTCGCATTCCGTGGCTTCATGGCCGATGGCTGCGTATTTCCGCCCGAACAGCCGATCGCGCAGGCGCTGTCCCACCATCACGCCGACATTGTGGGGTCGCCGGTCCGGCATTATGCGGCGACTGGCCTGACCGATGCGCGCCACTACGCCCTGTACGGGGCCACCCAGGCGACGTGCTACGGTCCGGACGCCGACAGCATCCACGGCATCGATGAAAGCGTGTCACTAGCGAGCCTGCATGACGTGACGCGGGTGTTGGCGCTGACAATCGCCAGCTGGTGCGGGGTAGAGCGGGTTTAGAGGTCCAGAAAGAAGGTGCGGCCGCCCCACTCTCCATCCGTGAGGGCCAGCAGGATCGGGGGTCCCGCACCCTCGGCCTGCAGCCAGGGCAGGGTGGGGCCGGGGCTTAGCCGGGTTACACCCAACGCGGCCGTTACCGCCTGGGCCGTGGCAGCGCCGGTGACCAGCAGACGCCGAACCCCATGACGCACTAGGTCCTGGGCGAGATGCGCCAGGGCGGCGGCCGGCTCGGGCACACCCGGGGGTGGCGTGATCAGCAGGGGGGTGGTGCCAAGCAGGGGTAGCGCCCAGGCTAACGTATGTGCCGACAGGGTGGTATGCGGCAGGTGATTACGGGCGTGACCGGCCTGATACGCCGCCGTTCGGCCGGTGGCGGCCGCCAGAATGCAGGCCGGGCCCGTGATGACGGATTGGGATGCGGGCAAGTTGGCTACCCTTTGTCCGGCAGTGTCCATCACCATCGCGGCTGCCAGCGCCGGGCTGCCGATGATCGCTGCCTGCGCCGCGATGGCGATCGCAATAGCGCGTAAATCCTCCGCGTCCGTGGCGTCCAGGATCGCGATTTGCCGGCCCTGATCGCGCTGCGCGGCCACGGCGGTCCGAATGGCATCCGACCCGGCACGGACGGTCGCGTGCGGCACCAGTCCGGCCGTGCCGTCCGATTGCAGGGCTAGCAGCCGGACATAGCTGGACTGATCGCCCGCTGCCGCCCCGTGCAAGAGCGACTGCCGCCGGAATACATGGCCCTGATAGAGCGTGTATCCCCGATCCGGCCGGGCGGGGCAGGCGACGGCGAACCCGGTTCCGAGCGCCCGCACCAGCGCGTCGGCCATGGCACCGACCGGTCCCGCGCACGCGGCATCGTGGATGGCTATGATTTGCGTGCATCCCGCATCTACCAGGCGGACTACCGCAGCAGCTACGCCGGCGGGGCCACTGATCAAAACCGGTACCGGCCCAGTCGGCACGCCGCCGTCATCCAGCGTAACCGACACCCCAGCCCCCACAGTGGCAAGTTCCAGGACCACAGCAACAGCGTCCAGTAGATCACCGGCGACCACGCCCACTGTCATGCTGACCGCCGTAAGAGGGTGACGGAGGGCCGGCTGTCGAACCCGAAAGCATGATCGCGACGGAGCAGAGTGCGTGTCGCCAGCGTACCGCCCGTCCGGCTCACACCCCGAGGCCGATGGCAGCAGCAAAGTGTCGGGCCTGCGTCGCCCAGTCTGGCAGATGCCCCCCGGCCCGGGCCGCCGCAATCGCCAGGCTGTGGCGAAGGGCGGGGTCACAAAGGGTCCGGCGCAGCACCTTCGACACTGTCGGCAGGTCGGCCGTGTCCACCAGCAGCGCCCCGGCCTGCGCGTCATCTGGCAGGCCCGCCATGCCTTCCGCGGTCGTGACGACGGGGATGCCGCGGCCGAGCGCCTGCGCGATTGCGGCGGGATATCCCTCCCACCGGGTTAGCAGCACGAATAGCGCTGCCGTTTCGTAGAGCGAATCGAGCGTCGCAGCATCCGGATCGGTGGCGATCATGACCCGGCCGTGCAGCCCGGGAGCCGACGCGGCCGTTGTCAGCGCGGCCTGCCAGGCGGGGTCGCGCCCGCCATGCCCGGCGATGGTCAGCGTCCAATCCAAATCTGGCAGCAGGGCTAGGGCCTGCAGCAGGATGTCATGGCCTTTGCGCGGCGTCAGTACGCCGGTTGATAGAATGGTCAGGGAACGGGTGAGCGTCACGGGCAGATGGTCCCGTACCGCGTCTGCCCCGGGGGCGACGATTGTGGCGTGCAGCCCGAAAGCGGTGAGGATACGACTGGCCGTGCCCGGGCTTGTGCAAATGAGACTACGCAGCACGGGTAGCCGTTCACGTAGCGCGTCCTCAATCCCGGAGCGGCCGTCGGCGGTTTTACCCTGTCCCACCGGGCGGGATGCAGCGTGGTGCAACAGCCCGATCGCGCCGGCCACCGTGCCGAGCGGCAGGGTGGGGAGCAGCAGGCCGTCAATGACCACCGTGTCACCGGTCGTGGCGGGCCTGTCGCTGATTGCGGCGGAGTGGCCCGCCCGTGTAAGGGCGGCGGCCATACGCGTGGCGTAGTCGTGGCCGGGGCCGCCCGTGGCGACGGCTTCTGGTGGCAGGCGAAACAGGATCACACACCCGCCTAGCACGGGATTACGCCCGATGCATCAGCGCGACTGCTGTTTGGCCCCGGTCGATACCGGCACCCTTTTGATCGTACCGGTCCGAGTCGTGGCCGCGTTGCTCGGTCGTCCGGGCAGCGTTGGTGACGATGGCGATGACCCGCGTCTGGACGGCGATGGCGCTGGCGAGCAAAGCGGCATTTTCGGTGGCAAGTTCCCGGATCTGCTCGGCCAGGGCCTGGTTGTAGTAGGTACGGGCGGCATCGTGGGCGGCCTCCGCCAGTGCGTCAGCGGCCGCCGCCTTTTCAGCCACCATGGTTGCAGCCAGCGCCGGGTCCTGGCGCAGCGCCGCGTTCTCCGTCTGTAGCACGGTGCGCAGCGTCCGGGCGGCGTCGGCGAAGCTGGTCATGGGACCTCCGTTTGCCCGGCGGGCATTGGTGTGTTGGGGGTATTGGCCTGTTCCTGCATGCGCAGCATCTGCAGCATCACGGGGCGGGCAAGGCCGACGCCGCCATGGTCGGCCATATGGCGCGCGAGTTCCTGGGTCAGCATCGGCCGCCATGCCGCCTCACCATCGCCGCCGCCGAACGGGCCCTTGCTGCCGTCCACGGTTTGGAACATCGGGGCCAGCAACTGGCCGAGCGCCATCGCTTCAAAATCACGGGCAGCCTTCGTGATACGCTGCACCTCGGCCGGGTCCAGCGATGTGGTGATCTGCGCTGGCAGGGTGACGGGCTTGGTCATCGCGTGCTCCTCATCGAACGATTAGATCGGCCTGTAGCGCCCCGGCGGCCTTGATCGATTGCAGGATGCTGATCATGTCGCGCGGGCCGACGCCGAGCGCATTGAGGCTGGCCACCA
>JAYVTX010000266.1:0-3067 GCA_043788425.1 Rhodospirillales bacterium | reverse complement strand
CCAGCGCCCGATCCAGTTCTTTGCGTATGCCATGGGCGACGCTAGCGACGCGCCGGCCGGCACGCATTCCGCGTTCCTCGACCGGCTTCGCGGCTGGGGTTTTGCCGTGAATCCCCTCAGCCGCACCCTGCCCGGCCCCGGCGACGCAGCGGCGTTCCAGGCGGAAATCGCAACCGCCCGCCCAACCCTGCCGTACGAGATCGATGGTGTGGTGTACAAGATCGACGTCTTGGCGCTGCAACGCCGGCTGGGTCTATCTGGGCGTGCGCCGCGCTGGGCCACCGCCTGGAAGTTCCCCGCCGAACAGGCCACGACGGTGCTGGAAGCAATCCACATCCAGGTCGGCCGCACCGGGTCACTGACTCCCGTCGCCTGGCTGGCCCCGGTTGTCGTCGGCGGCGTGACTGTCACCCGCGCGACGCTGCACAACGAAGATGAGATCGCCCGCAAAGATATCCGGCCCGGCGACACCGTGACCCTGCAACGCGCTGGCGACGTGATCCCGCAAGTGCTCGGCCCCGTACTGACCCCGGAACTGAGCAAGGCCCGCGGCACGCCCTACACCTATCCCACCACCTGCCCCGCCTGCGGCAGCCCGGCGCTGCGTCCCCCCGGCGAAGTCGTGCGCCGTTGCACCGGCGGCCTGGCTTGCCCAGCCCAGGCGACCGAGCGCCTGTCCCACTTCGTCAGTCGCGCCGCCTTCGACATTGACGGGTTGGGCGACAAGACGATCGCCGAGTTCTTTACCCTGGGCTGGTTACGCACCCCGGCCGACATCTTTCGCCTGAGCCAGTACCGCGACGCGCTCCTGACACGGGAGGGGTGGAAGGCCAAGTCCGTCACCGGGCTGCTGGCCGCCATCGAACAACGGCGCACCATCGGCCTCGATCGGTTCATTTACGCGCTAGGCATCCGCCGGGTGGGCGAGACCAACGCCCGGCTGCTCGCGCGCCACTACACCAGCCTGGCGAACTGGCGCACCCAGATGGCGGAGGCGAGGATTGTCGGGTCCGAGGCACGGTCCACGCTCGGCTCCATCATCGGCGTCGGCACGGCGTTGGCGGAGGAGTTGGCAGAGTTCTTCGCCGCCCCCCTGAACGTGGCCGCGCTGGACGACCTGACGGCGCAACTGACGGTCACGGATTTTGTGACGCCGGCCGAGGGCGCATTGGCGGGTAAAACGGTCGTGTTCACCGGCACGTTGGAAACCATGAGTCGGCCAGAGGCAAAAGCGCGCGCGCTGGCGATGGGGGCCCGCGTCAGCGACAGCGTCAGCGCCCGCACGGACCTGGTGGTGCTGGGCACCGACGCCGGGTCCAAAGCACGGCGGGCAGCGGAACTCGGCATACGGACGGTGACGGAGGCGGAGTGGCGTGCAATCGCTGACTAGCCACCCCGGCCGGCAGGAGGACGGCGTGTACGAAATGGGACCCATGGACGTGCTCGGCCAATGAGGACGGTGTCTGAATTACTTTGGCCGATGCTGGCCCACATGGCGCTCGTGTTCGGGCTGTATGCCTGGCTGTCCGTTGCGCGGCTGCGGGCGGTTGGGCGGGGCGAACTCGGCTTCAGCGCCTTTGAGTTCTCCGGCCACGAACCGCCGGCCATCGCGCGTATCACCCGCAACCTGTCGAACCAGTTCGAGCTGCCGTTGCTGTTCTATGTCTCGATCCTCCTGATCCTATTTCTCAATGCCGTAACGTTGTCCGACGTTGTTGCCGCGTGGCTGTTCGTGGCGGGACGGCTGGTGCATACGGCTGTGCAGACGCAATCCGGCAACGTGCCCCTGCGTGGGCTGGTGTTTTCTGTGAACGCGCTGGCCTGCCTGGCGTTGGTGGCCCATGTCGCAGTGATCGCGTGGTGGGGACAAGCATGACAACAGCCTATGACTTTACAGCCCAGACCGGTACCGGGGCGGATCAGCCGCTATCGGCCTATCGGGGTCAGGCATTACTGATCGTGAACGTTGCCAGCAAATGCGGCTTCACGCCCCAATACGCCGGACTGCAGGCGCTACAGGCCCAGTTCGCGCCCCGTGGCTTCTCCGTCCTGGCATTCCCCTGCGACCAGTTCGGCCACCAGGAACCCGGCACAGATGCGGAGATAGCAACGTTCTGCGATAGCCGGTTCGGGGTGACGTTTCCCGTATTCGCCAAAACCGACGTAAACGGCGGCGGAGCGCATCCGCTGTTTGTATGGCTGAAATCGCAGAAGGGCGGACTGCTCGGGTCCGCTATCAAGTGGAACTTCACCAAATTCCTCGTGGATCGCGCGGGCCGTGTACAGGGCCGGTTCCCATCCACAACCACACCGGCGTCGCTGACGGGTAAGATCGAGGCGATGATGCCGTCCTAACCTTTGGCGGACGACCCGCTGCTTTCGCCATGGTTAGCGGCCGTAGACCCGGCAGCCCCGCAGGCCCGAATAAGCCATGCGTGCGCCGGGCCATCAAGCTGCGGCCCCACCTCAGCCACCACTCGGGCATGGTAGTCGTCCAGCCATGCCGTTTCTGGCATCGTCAACATCGCCGGGTCCACCAGGCGCATATCGAATGGGGCCAACGTAAGGGTCTCAAACCGCAGCCATTTTTCCTGCGCCGGTTGCACCAGCATCAGGTTTTCCAGCCTGATGCCATATGCGCCGGGTACATACAGGCCGGGTTCGTTGCTCAGGACCATTCCCTCCGCCAGCGGGACCATCCGCCCGGCGCGGGAGATGCCCGCTGGCCCTTCATGCACCGACAGATACGATCCGACGCCGTGGCCAGTGCCATGGTCGTAATCCAGCCCGGCATTCCACAGCGCGCGCCGGGCAAATGCGTCCAAATGCGGGCCGGACACGCCCACGGGGAACACGGTCATGGCCAGCGCGATATGCCCCTGCAACACCCGGGTGAACCGGTCCCGCAACGCAGCCGGCGGGTCGTCCGGTCCGGTCCAAACCGTGCGGGTCACGTCCGTGGTGCCGTCGCCATACTGCCCACCGCTATCGACCAGCAGCGTTTCATTGGCACCCAGCGCCCGGTCCTGGCCCGGTATGGCCCGGTAATGGATAACCGCCCCATTCG
>JAYVTX010000265.1:0-2992 GCA_043788425.1 Rhodospirillales bacterium | reverse complement strand
TGGGTCGCGAATTACGGCTGGCATACCGAGATCCTGTTGCCGGCCACGGCGCTGACGGGTCCGCTCGCAGTGTTCGGCGGGCCGGGCGTGACGGCGGCGTCGTTCGGCTTCGGCAAGCTCGACTTCATGATCGTGCCGTCACCGGGCATAGCGGACTTCCTGGCTGGCACGATCCCTGGCCCGGCTACGGTACGCGTGGTGGCGTTGCATGTGCCGCCGCCGCGCTCGACCGGTAGCCCCATGGCCCGGCTGCCGCTCACACAAGCGGACCTTGTAGCGCTGCAGAAGTTTGTGTCGGGGGCTATTGCGCGCGGACCGGATGGCCTGCCCGTTATGGCCGCGTCGCCGCCCGATAGCGACACGCGGTTTTATTCCGCCGTGCCGGGTTACTCGTTGGCCTACACGTGCAACAGCTGGGTGGCCGACGGGCTGGAGCAGGCCGAGCAGCCGATGTCGTTCGGCATCGTGTTCGCCAGCGGCGTCATGGCCTCCGTCGGCCGTATTAGCGGGGCTTGCGCAGCAAACTGACACGGCCAAAGCGAACGTCCGAGCAGCGGTTTTGGTCGCAGATATTGATTATCTGGTGCTGATAGGGCTGGTGAGATCTGTGCTGTATCGCGTGCCCAGACTGGTTTCGGGCACGCTCCGCTCCGTCGGAAGTAGTCTGAGCCAGGTGCAATCGAAGTTTTGTCGGCCGCGGTTTCACACCCGATGACCGCCCAACGGAGTGTGAGGGAAAGCATGAAGGCATCAAGCATTAAAAAGCACTTACAGCCTTCTCCGATCATGGGTCGTAAGAGCACCGTTGCGAATGCGTTCGCATCAGCTCTAGCCCCTCACGACGTTTATTCCGTGAGCGCGGTTGCCGGGGCACTGCGCGCCCTCGATCAAGGTGCCGATACGGAGTTACTCTGCGTCTATTGCGGGATGCAGGCGGCGACGTGGGATCACGTCTTCAACCGCGTTGTAAAGGGTGAATTCTCTGGCCACGGCCACCGCATCCGTAACCTTGTCCCGTGCTGCCGGAGTTGTAACGAACGCAAAGGGTCGATGCAGTGGCGCGATTTCCTCCTCAAACTTAACTCCGCTGACATGGATATTCGGGTGCGTTGAATGGAGCAATTCCTCTCTTGCGCAGACGCTCAGCCGATCAACCCCGAGGCCATGCGGCACAAGGCAGATGAAGAACTAAAGCAGTTTCTCGCGATCCGCTCGCAAGTCTTCAGCCTTATGGCGGAAGCCGACCGCCTCGCGACAATCATCCGCCATAAGGCCGCGACCTAAGCTTAGGTCTGCAGAACGCGTTCCTTAACCGGCGCCGCCGCTAACCTCCGCTGATTGCGCCGGTACATGTAGGACGTGAGCAGCGGGGTCAGGATCGCAGTCACGATCACCGACGCCGCGACCTGCACCGTGGCGATCGGCGCGATGGCCGCATAGCTCGGGTCGGCAATGGCGATCGCTTTCGGCACTGCCGCCGCGTTGCCCGCGGTGCTCGATGCCGCTGCCCCCGCGATGCCCGAGCCGCCCAGCGCCTGGTCGGTGAGGATGCAAAGCGTCCCGGTCACGGCGCACACGAATACGCCCAGCAGGATCCCCGAAGGTCCGGCCTGCACCACCGTCGTCAGGTTGATGTTCTGCCCAAGGGTAAAGGCCATGAACGGCACGATGATCGGCTCGTGCTTGCCGAAAAACTCCCGCAACTCGCTGTCGAGGTTGCCGAGCACGGCGCCGACCGCGATCGGGGCCACGACCGACACCATTGCGATCCAGGGAATGTTGGCCAGGCCCGCGCCCACCAAGAACAGCATGGTCAGGAACGGCCCGGTCTCGATGCTTTGCGGGACGTAGGTGCCGCTGTCTTCTTTGTCGCCCATGACGCTGGTCAGCGCCATGAACATGCCGCCATTGGTGTCGCTGAGGGCAACCATGAGCGCCAGGGTGCTGAAGCCGAACAGGTCGCCGCCCGCGAATTTAGCCACACACAGCGCCACCGTAATGGCGACCGCCAGCTTGGCTCCCATGATCCCGAACCCGCGCTTGAGCATGCGGGGCGCGGCTTTCAGCGTCATTTTGGTGCCGACCGTGAACAGATATATGCCGAGCACGGTGTTGTAACCCGCGCTGCTCAGCCCCTCGGTAAAGCCGCCGATCTTCAACAGGTTTGGCGTGAACGTGTTGATGAGCATGCCGATGAACAGCGGCACGACCATGAGCCCGCCGGGTACCTTGTTGATCATGCGCATGATCGGCATGGGTCGCCTCCCTTATTTTTTTATTTCGATGTCAGCCTGCACTCGGTATGGCTGGGTCGCAATACGGCGAACGACGATATCGATCCGGATTTCTGGTCGTTCGGCCAATCGCCCCAAATCTTGCCTGCCGACCAGGATTTTGAGCCGCGGCAATGCGGGGTTGTGCCTGCCGAAATCGGGCGAAGATGCATCGGCGGCTGCGCGGCCGCCCTCGATTTGTCAGTGGGTCACTTGACGGTGGCGGGGCCGGGCGATACCTCGGCCCGTGCCTGGAGGGGTGCCCGAGTGGCTAAAGGGGGCGGACTGTAAATCCGCTGGTGTACGCCTACGCTGGTTCGAATCCAGCCCCCTCCACCAGCTTCTCTTTTCGGCCTCGTTGACCGTTCGCGAACGGTCCGGGGGTTAGCCGATGGCGAGGCGCACAACACCCGCAACGATGATCCAGGCCAGGATGGCCAGCGAGGTTACGACGGCAACCCCAACCTGTGGCGAGTACGGCTCGATATGTTCGTTTCCCCGAAAGTTCATTGGGCTATTTCCATTTGTTGCCACGAAACGTGCAGATCAATGCAGCAGATGTCGAGAACCTTTTTATCGGACTAACATTTCCAAACAATCCTCCCGAGTTGACGTGCTGCCTTAGGAATAATAGCCGTGCTGCATGCACAACCGGAAGGCGACCGTTCTTGACCTCTTCAGCGGCATCGGCGGCTTCAGCCTCGGACTGCACTGGGCCG
>JAYVTX010000264.1:0-25013 GCA_043788425.1 Rhodospirillales bacterium | reverse complement strand
ATCGTTCCGGTTTTGGACACGACATGGGGGCTGTCCAGTTGGTCAACCCCCACGCATAGTTCGTCAGCCGTACCGGTTTTTAGCGCGGCGCGACGGTGGTCGTGGTGTCGGCGGGCGCTGCTGTTACTGCGCTCGGACGCATCGCGGCGCGACGTGCACGGGACCGGGCGCGGGCGGCCTGGCGACGGGTCATACGACGTTCCGTCATGGCCCTCGGCATCGTCTCACCTGCAGTCTGCGGCTGAAGTACGATGCGGCCATCAGCCGGGCCCGTCTGGCCCGTGGTGGCGCCCATTGGCAGTGAGTTCGGCGGGTTCGGGGCCGACGAAGCGGCATTAGGGCCCGGGCCGCCCGACGGCTGCGCGATCGCTGCGCCGGCGAACAACGGAGCGACCAGGGCGGCCGCCATCAGCACCTGGGTGAAACGTGACTTCATAAAAGCGATCTCCAACGGGAGCAGGACGAAATTGCCGTGCGGTCCGGTAACGGGTTCGTTTACACAAAGTTGCGACGTAAGCCAGAGATCGTTTAAGCCGCTTCGCTATCGTTCCGCTTTTCAGCCCGTTTACGTTCATTCGGGTCCAAATAGCGCTTACGAAGGCGCACAGCGCTCGGCGTGACCTCTACCAACTCGTCATCCTCGATGTAGGCGATGGCCTGCTCCAGGCTCATGCGGCGGGGCGGGATCAGTAGCATTGCATCGTCTTTGCCGCTGGCGCGAACGTTGGTCAGCTTCTTTTCCTTAATCGGGTTGACGTCGAGGTCTGCGCCACGGCTATTCTCGCCAAGGATCAAGCCAACATAGACTTTATCGCCCGGGTCTACGAACAACGTGCCGCGTTCCTGTAGATACCAGAGCGCGTAGTGAACGGCTGCGCCGGGTTCGGAGCTGATAAGCGAGCCGTTACGGCGGCCCTCCATTTGGCCGACCCACGGTTCGTAGCCGCTGAACAGCCGGTTCATGATGCCGGTGCCGCGCGTGTCGGTCAGGAACTCACCATGGTAGCCGATCAGGCCGCGGCTGGGCATGTGGAACGTAAGGCGGACCTTGCCGCCGCCGGACGGGCGCATATCTTGCAACATGCCTTTGCGGCGGCTGATCTTTTCCACGACGACGCCGGAATAGTCGTTGTCCACGTCGACGAGCACGTCCTCAAACGGTTCTTCCCGGGCGCCCGTCTCCTCGTTTTTGCGGGTTAACACGCGGGGTCGGCCGATCGTTAGTTCGAAGCCTTCGCGTCGCATTTGCTCGATCAGCACGCCCAGCTGCAACTCGCCCCGACCGGCGACTTCGAAGGCGTCGCTTTCATTGCTGTCAGAAATCTTGATGGCGACGTTGCCCTCACCCTCACGCAGTAGTCGGTCACGAATTTGCCGGCTGGTGACCTTCTTGCCCTCTTTGCCACCCAGCGGCCCGTCATTGACGCGAAACGTCATGGCCAGTGTAGGCGGGTCGACGGGGATGGCGGGTAAGGGGGCGGTCAGCTCTGGGGCACCCACGGTATCTGGCACGGTCGCATCAGTCAGCCCGGCGACGGCCACGATGTCCCCGGCCTCCACTTCATCGACCTGAACCCGGTCTAAGCCGCGATAGCCCATCAGCTTTGTCAGACGCCCGGTTTCGACGACCGTGCCGTCGCCGCGCAGTACCTTCACTGGCATATTGAGGCGGGCGCGCCCTTGCTCGACGCGGCCGGTCAGCACACGGCCCAGGAAATTGTCGTAGTCGAGGATGGAGGCGACCATGGCGAATGGCGCCTCTTTGTCGAGCACGGTCGGCGGCACATGGCTCATGACCAGGTCGAACAGGGGTGACAAGTCCTTACGCGGGCCATCCATGGTGGTGTCGGCCCAGCCCTGTCGTCCGGAGGCATAGAGCATCGGGAAGTCTAGCTGCTCATCATTGGCGCCCAAGGCTGCGAACAGGTCAAAGACTTCGTTATGCACTTCGTCTGGACGGGCGTCCTGGCGGTCGACCTTGTTGACGACCACGATCGGCTTGATGCCGCGTGCCAGTGCTTTGGTCACGACGAACTTGGTCTGCGGTAGCGCGCCCTCGGCCGCGTCGACCAGGACTAAAACGCCATCGACCATGTTAAGAATCCGTTCAACCTCACCGCCAAAGTCAGCGTGGCCGGGGGTGTCGACGATGTTGATGCGGGTATCGCGCCAAATGACCGAGGTGCACTTGGCCAGGATCGTAATGCCACGTTCCCGCTCCAGATCATTTTTGTCCATCGCGCGTTCCTGCACCTGCTGGTGTTCGCGGAACGAGCCTGACTGGCGCAATAGCTGGTCGACGAGCGTTGTCTTGCCATGGTCGACGTGAGCGATGATGGCGATGTTGCGGATGTCCATGGTGACCCTAAGCGTAAGTGCGCCGAGGCCCCGTGTCGAAATCGGGCGGGCCTAGCGCGTGCGGTGCACACATAGACGGACGGGCGCGGCGTTGCGAGGCTAAAAATCGTCATGGCGGCCCTGCACTTAGGCGGATGCAGGGCCGTCACGTAGACGCGGTGGGCGGTGCCGCTGTTTAACGCGGCGCGCGACGCCGGGCCGGTGCGAGGGGCACGGAGTCGCCGCTAGCCCCGCCCAACGCTGCCTGCGCGCCGACCGTATCACGCTGCGCCAACGCCTGCCGTGCGGCGCTGATCTGTTGGATCAGGGGCATGTCAGCCGGGGTGGCGGCCATGCTTGGATCGGTTGAGCGGCTGAGCAGCCGGGTCTCGGCCCGTTCAAGCGCCTCCTGCGCCATACCGGTTTTGCCGGCCGCAAGCGCGCTACGTGCGGCGGCGAGGTACGCCTCCGGCGTGCTGGACGCGGCGCTTGGGTCGGGTAGGCGGGGTGCTATTCCCGAGCGGGTGTTGGCCGCGGTGGTGTTGCTGGCCGCCGTCGATGTCGGGGAGCCGACACCGCCCTGATACTCGCGGTCGCCACTCATTTCTGCCGTGCTGCCCGCGCCAGCTTTCGTGTCCTGCCTTGCAGAGACTTTGGACGGCTTAGACGGGGCAGTAGCCTGTGCGCCAACATGCCGGGCCTGCCCGTGCATCGGACGAACGCCGGTCATTGGTGCCGGCTGCTGGGAAATGTCTTGCGCGAACACGGGAAGGCTGAGCGACAGCAGGGCTGGGATGACTAGGAACGGGCGCATTTGGTTCTCCTGAAAACTACTTAGACAATGGATGGCGTTGGAAATTGGTTGCGTCAAATCCCAGCGGCGGTGATCAGCGGATGCAGGTCGCCCGCGGGGCGCGCGCCGTACTCGCCAATGGCCGCTGCGGCAGCGAGGCTTGCGAGGCGTCCACAGGCTGTGAGGGTGGCGCCGCGTGCATGGGCGGCTAGGAATCCGGCCGCATAAGCGTCTCCGGCCCCGGTCGTGTCGACCACACGTACAGGTGCCGCTTCAATCATGATCGGCTGGCCTGCGCCCATAATTACGCTGCCCTCCGCACTACGGGTCAGGGCGACGAGGGGCGCGTCCTCACCGGCAAGGCGGGCGGCATCAAAGAAGTGGGTTGTCTCATACAGGGCGCAAATCTCCGCCTCGTTCGCAAACAGGATGTCGACGCCGTCCCGGACTAGGGCACGAAACGACTCGCGATGCCGGGTGACGCAAAACGGGTCCGAGAGTGTCAGTGCCACCTTACGGCCAGCGGCGTGGGCTACGTCCACCGCGCGGCGGAACGCGGCCTGGGCGGCGGGCGGGTCGAAAAGATATCCTTCGAGGTAAGTGACGGCGCTGTCGGCGATCAGCGGCTCATCCAAGTCCTCCACGCCAAACGCAACACATGCGCCCAGATACGTGTTCATGGTCCGCTGCCCGTCGGGGGTGACGGCAATTAAGCAGCGGGCCGTGGGCGCCCCGCCCCGTAACGCGGCCGAGGGGAAGTGCACGCCGGCGGCGATAATGTCGGCGCGGAACGCCTCGCCCAGCGCATCGTCGGCCACAGTGCCCAAATACCCCACCCGTGCGCCCAGGCCCGCCGCCACGGCGCAGGTATTGGCGCCCGACCCGCCGCTGCTTTGCCGTCCCGTGGGCCAGGCGGCAGTCAGCGCCTCGGCTTGTTCGGCTGTAATCAGGGCCATGCCGCCCTTGTGCATGGCATGCCGGGTTAGAAAGTCCTCCGGCGTCGGAGATACAACGTCGACGATTGCGTTGCCGATACCGACGATGTCGTAGATTGCGGTGGACATAGGGCGGGCTCCGGCACAGATGAGCGTCCGCGCTAACACCGGCGCGCCGCCGCCGCAATCCGTCAAAGGTTTCACCATGCGCCCCTTGATCCTCGCCTTTAGCCAATGGACGGACCCTGTTTTCCAGGGCGTTGTACTGCGGGCGCTTGGCTTGTCGGCGCTGGTGTTCGTGGGCCTGTTTGCGGGCGCGGTGTGGGGTTTGGGCCAGTGGACGCCGGGCCCGTTCTGGGCTGGCTGGTTGGCGGGGGCTGTGGGTGGCATTTTGGCCGGGCTAATAGCCCTTTGGCTGTTCGTTCCGGCGGCAGTGCTGATTGGTACGTTGTATGTGGAGCGGATTGCAGCGGCGGTAGAGCGGCGGTTTTACCCCAGCCTGCCGCACGCTGCAGGTGCGCCCGTGTCACAGCAAGGCTGGGACGGCGTGGTTCTGGGGCTTCAGCTCATTCCCTTGCAGCTGCTGACGTTACTACTGACGATTATCGTACCGGGTCTGGGGCTGATTATTGGCCTGTTGATCACTGGGTGGGCGATCGGGCGGGGGCTGTTTGTCGCGGTTGCGATGCGCCGGATGGGTCGGGCGGAGGCGCTTTTGGCTTATCGCAGCAACCGGGCTGGCGCGTTGTTGCCGGGTGTCGCATTGGCCGCGTTGGGCCTGGTGCCATTTGCCAACTTGCTAGTGCCGGTCATGGGTACGGCGGCGATGGTGCATGTGCTTCAAGACGGACGTCGCCTATAGCGGGTCTATAACGGGTTCGTGATCGCGGCTTGATCTCCGAACCGGTTTGGGGCAGGGACGGGGCGCGGCTCATGCTGGGCCCGCTGCCTCGGTAGGAGGAAGCCTGTGTTTAACTTTCGCAAGCCAGACGACCGATCGTCGAACAAGCCAGAACCGGCGGCGTTATCGGCCCGCCCGGTCCAAACCAACCCCGCGCCTGCCGGCCCACGTGCGCCTGAGACGCCCCGCCCCGCCCAGCCCGTCGCCGGCCTAGGCGTTCCTGCCATCAATCCCGTTTCGCCGAAGGAGGCCACCATGGCCCGTACCCCGTTCAGCACGCCGCCGGTCCCGCAGCCCCAGGGTGGGTCGCAAGGCGGCAACCAGCCCTCATCGCTATCGATGCCGCCCGGCCCGGGTTCCGCGCCCGCGCCTCGGCCCGGCATGGGTGGGCCTGGTATGGGTGCGCCAGGAATGGGTGGTATGGGTTCTGCCCCTGCGCGGCAGGCACCGGCAGAGCGCCGCACGCTGGTCGTGGGACGCGGCATCAGCGTGCAGGGCACCGTAACGGAAGCCGAGCGTCTGGTTGTTGAGGGCACCGTTGAGGCCAGCATGATTCACGCGACCGAGCTAAGCATCGCACTTGGCGGCGTGTTCCGTGGCGAAGTTGAGGTTGAGGACGCGGAGATCGCGGGCATCATCGACGGCACATTGCTCGCCCGTGGCAGTCTTGTCGTTCGCGCGACGGGCAAGGTGCTGGGAACCGCCCGTTGCCGCCGCCTGCAGGTTGAGGATGGCGGCCAGATCACCGGCCGGATCGAGATGCTGCCCGACACAGAAGCTAGGCAGTCTCCCGTCGCCGATGTCCAGCGTCCGGCGTCGCCGATGTCGACGCAGAACCCAACTGTAAGCTAGCGCTCCACCAGCCCCGCGTCATTGACATGGGGCTGGCTACGCGGTTGGGCACTCCATCAACTCGTCCAGCAGGGCCCATACCCGGCCGGGCTGCATGGGAACATCTGGATCGTTCAACAGGCGATCCAGCTCAACCATCTTGGCACTTTCGTCGCGATCGGTCATTGTCAACCCGCTTTCTACTATCGGTACAACGGCCGGTTTGGGCCTACGGTTGCACTGAACATACGCGCCTGTTCGCAGCCGGGTTATTCCGACGACAGGACCGCTGGGGCGAGCGCCGGTTCCTTGGCGGCTGGATGCGCGGGGTTGCGGAACCGCAGTTCGCCGCCGGGCACGCTGTCGGGGGTCGGTAGGCCGAATAATTCGAGCCGGCTGGCGCAAGTCACGCAGACGACGCTGCGCGCCTCGGCATGGGTCATGAACTGCCGCGCCTCGCCCTCAAGTTCCAGGGTGGAGCGAAGGGACTGCCATTCCGCACGGTCGGTGTCATCGATGAAGAGTGCCAGGATACCGGGACGTGCGCCGGTCAGGCGGGTGGGGGCCAGGGCGTCCAGGCGTCGGCGGACCGCGACGGCCACGGCATTTTCCTGTCCGGCCCGGGCGGCCATGACAAAGACGCCGCCAGGTGCGGCGGTCACGGATAGCTGCGCTTGCGGTCCGAACTCCTGCCGTAGGCGGGGCATAAGGCCCAATTCGTCGGCCTGGGCCGCGGCAAGCATGAGAGGGTCGAGGCGTAGTACCGCGGCCTCATCATGGTCGGCGCGGGTTTGGCTGGCGAGCATGGCGCGGATACGGGCGTGCAGGATACCGAGTAGGCCGCGGCCTTCGGCATCGCTTTCGTCCCGTAGGCCGCGGGGCAGGGTCATTTTAAGAATGTAGCGGCCGGGATGGGCGGCGAGCCACGTTTGCAAGTCGGGATCGATCCGGTCCACGAGGTCGAACCATGCGCCACGGCGGACGCCGCGCCCTTCTTCGGCAGACAGTACGTCGCAGGCGACCTCTGCTTCGGCACCATCGCGGGTCAGAAGCAGGTCAAAGGGTGCATTGTCGACCAGGCCGGCATAGGCGACGCCGAAGCCCCGTGCCTCCTGCAGCCCGGCGGTGCGCAACAGGTGGAAGGCGGGGACGAGGCAGTGTTCGTCGCACAGGCCCGCGCGTAGCAGGGCGGCCAGGCGCGGTCTGGCGGCGGCGGGTAGGTCCTGATGCAGCCGGGCGGCGGCGGTGGCGTGCTGGGCGATCCAGCGTTCGGCCAGGCTGGGTGGGCGGTTCATGCCGCGGCGCAGACGCTCGATCGCCAATTCGATGGCATGGCGCTGCAGGGCGGCGCGGCCGAGGCGGGTCGGTGCGGCCGCAACCGGGCGAAGCGCGGCCAGGCGCTGTTGCCAGGCGGCGCTTCCGATCAGGCCTATAAACGTGTCGAGGGCGGCGGTGTCGATCGTTGGAGCGGGTGGCGGGCAGGGCGTCAGCATGCGCGTTGCGGCAGGCGTGCGTTCATTGTTGCGTCGCCAACCTGGGCGCGATGGCGCAGCAGATGGTCGGCCAGCACGCATGCCATCATTGCCACGCCGACAGGGACGGCGCGAATGCCGACGCAAGGGTCGTGGCGTCCGCCGGTGACGATGTCGACTTCCGCGCCCGCACGGTCGACCGACTGGCGGGGGACCAGGATCGAACTGGTTGGTTTGACGGCGAACCTGGCCACAATGGGCTGACCGGTGCTGATGCCGCCCAAAACGCCGCCCGCGTGATTGGTGGCGAAGTGGATCGTGCCGTCCTGCATGCGCATTTCGTCGGCATTGCCCTCACCCTGCAGGCTGGCGGCAGCGAAACCGTCGCCAATTTCCACGCCCTTGACCGCATTGATGCCCATGAACGCTGCGGCGAGGTCGGCGTCCAGCTTACCGTAGATCGGTGCACCCAGGCCGGGGGGCACGCCGTCGGCCACAACCTCGATCACGGCGCCGACGCTCGACCCGGCGCGGCGAATGGCGGCGAGTTCAACCTCCCACTGCGCGGCGGCGACGGGGTCGGGGCAGAACAGGGGATTATCGTCGACCGCGTCCCAATCCCAGCGGGCGCGGTCGATGGTGTGGGGGCCCATTTGGACGAGGGCGGCGCGGATGCGGATGGCCGGACCCAGGACCAGTTGGGCAATTGCGCCGGCGGCCACGCGCATCGCCGTTTCGCGCGCACTGCTGCGTCCGCCACCGCGATGATCGCGCACGCCGTATTTCAGTTCGTAGGTGACATCGGCGTGGCCGGGACGGAACTGTTGGGCGATGGCACCGTAGTCGCGGCTACGCTGATCGACGTTCTGGATTTCGAGGGCGATGGGGGTGCCGGTCGTCATGCCGTCCATGGTGCCGGACAGGATACGGACGGCGTCTGGCTCCTGCCGCTGGGTCGTGTAGCGGGACTGACCCGGACGCCGACGGTCGAGGGCGGGTTGTATATCGGCCTCGGTCAAGGGCAAGCGGGGCGGACAGCCATCGACGACGGCGCCGATCGCCGGGCCATGGCTTTCGCCCCAGGTCGTGACGCGGAACAGGTGGCCGAAGCTGTTGTGGCTCATGTCTCCCGCGGCTCTGCCGAACTGTGTGCCGAACTGTGTGCCGAACTGTGTGCCGGACTGTGTGCCGGACTGGGGCCAGCGACATTGATGTCAGGGGCCTGGGGATTTTTCATACCGACGACGTGGTAGCCGCTATCGACGTGGTGGACCTCTCCGGTCACGCCGGCCGAGAGGGGGCCGAGCAGGTACAGGCCGGCCCCGCCCACGTCGTTCAAGGTGGTGTTGCGTTCCAGCGGCGAGTTGTGCTGGTTCCATTGCAAAATATAGCGGAAATCGCCGATGCCACCGCTGGCTGCCAGAGTTTTCATGGGCCCAGCGGATAAGGCATTCACTCGGATACCGAGCCGCCCTACGTCGGCGGCCAGATAGCGGACGGAGCTTTCGAGTGCGGCCTTGGCCACGCCCATCACGTTGTAATGGGGCATTACACGCTCGGCACCCAGGTACGTCATGGTCAACAGCGATCCGCCGGCCGGCATCATCGGGACGGCGCGCTGGGCGACGGCGGTGAAGGAGAAGCAGGAGATGTCCATGGCCTGCAGAAACGCGGCGCGTGGCGTGTCCAGGTAGCGGCCGCGGAGATACGCCTTGTCCGCCCAGCCAATGGCGTGCAGCACGAAATCGATTGTAGGCCAGGTCTTTGCAATGGTGGTGAAGGCCTGGTCGATGCTGGCATCGTCCGACACGTCGCAGGGGCTGATGATTGTGCTGCCAACGCTGGCAGCCAGCGGGCGGACCCGTTTTTCGAGTGCGTCGCCCTGGTAGGTGAACGCAAGTTCGGCGCCCTGGGCGGCGCAGGCGGCGGCGATGCCCCATGCGATGGAGCGGTCGTTTGCAACACCCATGATCACGCCACGTTTGCCCGCCATCAGACCGGTGGGCCGGATGGCGGCGGCGGTGGATTTGGCTGTGTGCGGCTCGGCAAAGTCTGGCATGCGGCGGTCCAGGTATGAATTGTGGCACCGTGGTCGCACGGCGGGTCGCGGCCGGGCAAGGGTGCAGTGTGTTAGCGCGATCCTATTTGAGCCACAATGCACTTGGCGATCGAGGAACACCATGCCCACAACAAACGAAGTCCTGTCCATCGACGCGCGCGGCATCCCGGGCGGGCCGGATCCACTGGCGCTGTTTGGCGCCTGGATGGCGGAGGCTATTGCCACGGAGCCGAACGACCCAAATGCAATGACGGTCGCAACCTGCACGGCCGACGGACGCCCGTCGGCACGAATCGTGCTGCTGAAAGATTACGATCCGGCCGGATTTGTTTTCTATACTAACCATGAGGGGCGCAAGGGCCAAGAACTGCACGCAAACCCGCACGCGGCGTTGCTGTTCCATTGGAAGACCCGGCAGCGCCAGGTGCGGATCGAGGGGCCAGTTAGCGTGGTGAGCGATGTGGAGGCCGACGCGTATTACGCCACCCGTGCCCGCATCAGTCGGTTGGGCGCGTGGGCTAGCGACCAGTCCCGCCCGCTGCCAAGCCGGGAGACTCTGGAGGCGCGGGTACGGGACGTGGACTTGCGCCATCCCGGCGACGCCATTCCGCGTCCGCCGCATTGGACCGGGTTTCGCGTGCAACCGGCGGTGATTGAATTCTGGCAAGATATGCCGTTTCGATTGCATGATCGCCGGGTGTACGTGGCAACTGGCGGCGGCTGGACGCAACACGCACTTTATCCCTGAACGACGGAGAACTCCGCATGGCGATACGAAAGCTTCTACTCCCGCTGACCGGCACCTCGGCCGGGGAGGCAGCGTTGGCGACGGCGCTGCAGGTGGCGCGCATGTGGGACGCGCACCTGACGGCGCTGCATGTGCGGGTCGATAGCCGCGATGTGGCACCGCTGGCAGGTGAGGGCCTGTCGGGCGCGATGATCGAGGAGATGATGTCGGCGACCGATCGGGAGAGCAGCGACCGGAGCAACGCGGTGCGGGCATTGTTCGACCGATTTGTGGCCGAACACGGTGTGACGGTGGCCGAACCGCATCCACGCGCCGGGGCCACGGCCAACTTTGCCAGTTACACCGGGCGGGAGGATGACCTGGTGGCGCAGCTGGCGCGGCTGACGGATCTGACGGTTGTGCCGCACCCGGAGGCTGGGGAGGATGTGAGCAGCAGTGATGCGCTGCACGCGGTGCTGTTCGAAAGCGGTCGCCCGGTGCTGATTGCACCCCAGGTGGCGTTGCCGACGGTGGGCCGGCGCATTTGTGTTGCCTGGAACGGCACGGCCGAGAGTGCGGCGGCGGTGTTGGCGGCTATCCCGTGGATGCAAAAGGCCGAAGCGGTGCGTCTGCTGTCGGCTGAGGAGTATCAACGCCGCGGCCCCGGTGCCCGGGAGTTGGCGAGCTACCTCTCTTTGCACGACATCAATGCGGAAATCGCTCAGTTCCGCCCGATTGATAAGGCTGTCGGTGCCGGGCTGCTGGCGGCGGCGGCCGAGTTTGGTGCCGACATGCTGGCGATGGGGGCCTACAGCCATTCGCGGCTGCGCCAGTTGTTGCTGGGCGGTGTAACGCGGCACGTGCTCGAGCATGCGGCGTTGCCGGTGCTGATGAACCGTTGATCGGCGTTGACGGACTCGGTGGGCGTCACTAGCCCAAGGGGGTGAGCACTCCGACCTCCCGTCCGTTCCTACGCCTTCGCGGCCGGTCGTTTATGGCCGTGGTACTGATGCCTGATGCGCCGCTGGCCGCGTGGCTGGTGCAGTTGGATGGGCAGTTGGCGCGGTCACCGCGGTTTTTCGACGGCCGTCCGGTTATTTTGGACGTATCCGGCGTGGGGGAGGCCGACCCGGCGGCGGTTGTGGCGGCGCTGGGCGAGCGTGGCATTCGCGTGATCGGGCTGGAGGGTTTGGATCCGGATCAGCCGGAGCGGCCGGATCTGCCACCGTCGATGCCGGGGGGGCGTACTGTTGGCCTGCCGGTGTTGGTGGCCGATGCGCCTGCACCCGAGCCCGAGCCGTCGCTCGAGCCGACTGGTTTGTTGTTGGACCGTCCGGTGCGGTCGGGGCAAAGTGTCACCCACACCGCGGGTGACGTGACAGTGATCGGCAGTGTGGCTAGCGGATCCGAGGTGATCGCCGGCGGGTCCATTCATATCTATGGCGCGTTACGGGGCCGGGCGATTGCGGGGGTTGCTGCACCGGGATCGCGGATATTCTGCCGGCGGTTGGAGGCGGAGTTGCTGGCCATCGACGGCGTGTACCGCACGGCGGATGAGATCGACCCGGCGCTGATGGGCCATGCCGTGCAGGTCTGGCGCGATGGTGACGCGCTGGCCATCGCGGCGATTGATTAGGGAGACGGGTATGGCCAAGGTTCTTGTCGTCACATCGGGCAAAGGGGGTGTGGGCAAGACGACGTCCACGGCCGCGCTGGGTGCAGCGTTGGCGCAAGCCGGTCAGAACGTCGTTGTGGTGGATTTCGACGTGGGGCTACGGAACCTCGATCTGATCATGGGGGCCGAGCGGCGGGTGGTTTATGACCTGATCAACGTTGTGCAGGGCGATGCGAAGCTGGCGCAGGCGTTGATCCGGGACAAGCGGATTGAAACGCTGCATTTGCTGCCGGCCAGCCAGACGCGGGACAAGGACGCGCTGACATCGGATGGCGTGGCGCGTGTGGTTGGGGAGCTACGGGAGCGGTTCGACTGGGTGATTTGCGACAGTCCGGCCGGGATCGAACGGGGCGCACAGCTGGCGATGTACCATGCCGACATGGCGGTGGTGGTGACGAACCCGGAGGTTAGTAGCGTCCGCGATAGTGACCGGATCATCGGTATGCTGGACAGCACGACGGAGCGGGCGAAGCGGGGGGAGCGGGTGGATAAGCATCTTCTTCTCACCCGGTATGACCCGGCGCGGGCGGCGCGGGGCGACATGCTGAAGACGGAAGATGTGCTGGAAATTTTGAGCATCCCGCTGCTCGGGATCATCCCTGAAAGCCAGGATGTGCTGCGGGCGAGCAATTTGGGTTCGCCGGTCACGCTGGCTGATCCAACCAGCGCGCCGGCGCGGGCGTACATGGATGCGGCACGCCGGCTGATGGGTGAGACGGTGGCGATGACCACGCCGGGCGAGAAGACGGGCCTGCTGGGCCGGCTGTTCGGGCGGAGGGTCGCCTAGTGTTTGGCTTTTTCCGAAGGCGGGCCAGTAGTGCGCCGATCGCGCGGGAGCGGTTGCAACTGCTGCTGTCGCATGAGCGGGTGGCGGGTAGTCAGACCCAGTTGGTGGCCGTGCTGCAGGAAGAGATCCTGGCGGTGATTGCGCGGCATATGCAGGTGGACCGGGACAAGGTGAAGGTGACACTGGATAGCGGGGCCGAGGTCTCGACGCTGGCCATCGACATTGAGATGCCGGCGCGGTAGTTCGCGCCATCGTCGTAAAGGGCCTGCTGTGATCACTGCCGTGTTTGAGCTGCTGAATGCCATCATAAGCCTGATGGTTTGGGCGCTGGTACTGTCGGCAATTGTGCAGACGCTGATCTCGTTCGGGGTGCTCGATACGCGCAACCGGCTGGTTTATACGATTGCGGACTTTCTCTATCGGGTGACGGACCCGGTATTGCGGCCGATCCGGAATGCGCTTCCGGCGTTCGGCAATGTGGATCTGAGCCCGCTGGTGCTGATTTTGGGGCTGCAATATCTGGCGCGCCCGTTGTTGCGCACGCTGTACGTGGGGTTGGTGACGGGTAACTGGTCGCTGGTTTGACCGCCCGCATCATCGACGGCAAGGCGGCGGCGGCGGCGCTGCAGGCCGCGGTCGGGGCGCGGGTGGCCGGGTTGGGCTATCAACCGGGGCTAGCCGTCGTGCTGGTAGGCGATGACCCGGCCAGTACGGTTTATGTGCGAAACAAGGACCGCGCGGCGCAGGCGGCGGCGATCGCGGTGCAGACTGTGCGGTTGCCCGCCAATACGGGCCAGGCGGCTTTAATGGATGTGGTCCGGCAATTGAATGCCGACCCGGACGTTGATGGTATCCTGGTGCAAATGCCGCTGCCGCCGGGTTTGGATGCGCGGGCGGTTATTGCAGCGGTCGATCCAGCCAAGGATGTGGACGGCTTTCACCCGTTGAACGTGGCCCGCCTGGCCGAGGGGGCGCCTGGGCTGGTGCCGTGTACGCCGCGGGGTTGCATGATGCTGCTGGACGGTATGCCGTTGCGGGGGGCGCAGGCGGTGGTGCTGGGCCGATCCGGGATCGTGGGCCGGCCGATGGCGGCGTTATTGCTGGCGGCGGATGCGACGGTAACGATTGCACATTCTAGGACCGCAGACGTGGCGGCGGAGTGCCGGCGGGCGGATGTGCTGATCGCCGCCGTGGGCCGGCCGGGCCTGGTGCGGGGCGATTGGATTAGGCCGGGGGCGGTGGTGATCGATGTGGGCATCAATCGTGGCGCGGACGGCAAGTTGTGCGGGGACGTGGTCTTTGCGGAGGCTGTTGCGATTGCGGGGGCGATAACGCCGGTGCCAGGCGGGGTTGGGCCGATGACGATCGCCTGTCTGTTGGATAATACGGTTCAGGCAGCCGTGGCGCGGCGGGCTGGTTAGGCGCCGGCACGCTGATAGGCAATCAGGTCGGCCCTGATTTGCTGCAAGACGGGCTGCCAATCGCCCGCTGTTTCCTGCCGGTAGATGGTCAGCCCCGGGTACCACGGGCTGTCCCTGCGATCGGTTAGCCAGCGCCAGCAGCCGTGCTGCCGCGACAATAGCCAGACGGGTTTGCCCAATGTCGCTGCCAAGTGGGCGACGGCAGTGTCGACGGCGATGACCAGGTCTACGTCCCGCAGCCGCTGCGCGGTGTCCAGAATGTCCAGGGTGCCGGCCATCAGATCGGTTGCCGCCAACGCATTTGGCAGACAGGGCGGTTTTGGTTCGTGCATTTGCAGGCTGAAGAATTGGACGTGCTGGATACCGGCCAGGGCAGCGAGTTCGGCGGGGTTAATGGAGCGATGCCGGTCGTCCTGAAGGCGGCTGGCGCCCTGCCAAACCAGACCAACGCGGAGGGGGTCGCCCGGGGGTGCATTTGGACGGCGTAGGTGTGGGTGCGGGGTTGGGATGGTTTGCAGGCCGGCGCCCAGGATTGCCGGCAGGCTGAGCAGGGGGCAGAGCACGTCGAAAGGCGGAAGCGGCAGGCCGGTTGCGACGATCTGGTCTATGCCGGGCAGGCCATCGAGCCACCGGACGAGCGGCGAGGGAACAGCTACGATGACCCGCGCGGCATGGTGCGCGACCAACGGAATAAAGCGCGAGAACTGGATGGTGTCGCCCAATCCCTCTTCCGCATGAACAAGCAGGGTTTTTTGGCTGATATCCTCGCCGCGCCAGATGCCGAGTGTGGCGAGATCGGCGTGCGCTTTGCCAAGTATCAGCCGGTAGTCGAAAAATCGCCAAGTTTCCGGGCTGTAGTTTCCGGCCCTCAATCGCTGCAGGGACAAGGCATAGCCTATGGTCGGGTTAGATGGCGCACGCAGGGTAAGCGCTTCCATGACCGCCAGGGCTTCGGTAGTGTTGCCGATGGCCATCAGCGCCTGGGACTTGTTGTACAAAGCCTCCAGGTAGTTCGGGTTTTGTTTGAGGGCCCTCCCGGCCGCGGCAAGCGCTCCGGCATAGCGGGCGAGGCCGAATAAAATGGCGCTCTGCCGGTTGTGGACCGCGGGGCTGGGAGCCTGCCGCAGCGCCAGTAGGTTGAGAGTTAGGGCTTGTTCGAGTTGGCCATTGGCAAAGCAGACGGCCGCGCGGTCATTGGCTTCGGCCGCGTCGTAATGACGGGATTGGGGTGGTTTGCCAGACCTCATGCACGGGATCTTAACGCCCGTTTATTAACGCTTTAGCCACGGCCGCCTCTCAAAAATCGGTGCAGCGGCCCTTTTGCTCCCAATCGCCGAACCGGGTCGGCTCGGGCCCGGCGGGACCGCCGATTTCGGGCGGCAGCTTCGTCGATACGGGCTTGATGGCGGGGACGGGTATTTCGGGTTTTTCGGTCATATTGAGTAAGTGGGGTTCAGGCCGGGGTCCTCAAGCGTTCGCTTTCGGTCTTAAGCTGGCCACATGCCGCCAGAATATCCTGCCCGCGTGGGCGACGGACGGGGCTGCTGAAGCCGGCGGCTTCGACGATGGCGGCAAACGCTTCGATAGCTGGGCGCGTGCTGCACTCGAACGGTGCGCCGGGCCAGGGGTTGAAGGGGATCAGGTTCACCTTGGCGGGGATGCCGGCGATCAGCGCCACCAAAGCCCGCGCATCGGCCGGGCTATCGTTTACGCCGCGGAGCATGACGTATTCGAACGTGATGCGCCGGGCATTGCTGGCACCGGGGTAGCGGCGGCAGGCCGCCATTAGTTCGGATAGGGGGTATTTGCGGTTTAGCGGCACGATCGCGTCCCGAACGGCGTCGGTCACGGCATGCAGCGATACGGCCAGGTTCACACCGAGTTCGGTGCCGGCACGGTCCATCATGGGGACCACGCCCGACGTGGATAGCGTGATGCGTCGGCGGGATAGGCCGATGCCCTCATTGTCCATGGCGATCCGCATCGCGCGGGCGACATTCTCGTAATTGTACAGCGGCTCACCCATACCCATCAGGACGATGGTCGAGAGCAGGCGCGGCGTCTCGCCAGCTGGGCTGGGCCATTCGGCGTACGAATCGCGGGCGGCCATGAATTGGCCGACGATCTCGGCCGCGCCAAGGTTGCGAACCAGGCGTTGGGTGCCGGTGTGGCAAAAGCGGCAGGACAGGGTGCAGCCGACCTGGCTGCTGATGCAGACTGCACCGCGATCCAGGTGGCGGTCGGGGATGTAGACCGTTTCCGCCTCCTGCCCGTCGCGGAAGCGGAACAGCCATTTGCGGGTGTTGTCGGTACTGGTTTGAGCGGTGGCGACGGTGGGGCGGCCGATGACGAAGCGCTCGGCCAATTTCTGCTGCAGCGGGCGGGCGATGGTGCTCATGACGGCGAAATCGGTCGTGCCCTGGTGGTAGATCCAATGCCAAAGTTGTTTGGCGCGAAAGGGCTTTTCGCCGATCGCGGCCAGTTCGGCGACCAGTTCCTCACGGTCGAGGCCGACCAGTTCGCGGCGCCCGTCGGAGAGTTGGATTTCGGGCGGGTTGAACAAGGCGGACTTGGCCAGCACGCGGTCACGCTCCGCCGCGGTCAGGACGGCGTTCATGTGGGCCGGCTCCTGGACGGGCAGTTCATTTGGGGCACGCGCGGTTCATGGCGGCGTAGGCCTGGGAAAAGCCACGCAGCGGGAAGGTGTCGGTTACGACCGCGCCGCGCGGGCCGGGCGCACGGGCCACCGCCTGCCGGCCGCGTCCAAATGCAGAGGCTGTTGCCCGGCCGTCGCGGGCAAAGGCCGAACGGTTGGAGGTATAAAAAGGCAGAACCGTACCCTCGACCGCCATTTGTAGTTCGGCCGTGGCTGGAAACGCGTAACCGGTGCTTACCGCCACGCCGTCGCGGGCACCGGGGCGGTGGGTGATGGTAAGAACGACGTTGCCGCGCCCGGGTAGTGCGGGTGTGGAGCTGCTGGCGCGCGTGAAAGCGTAACAAACCGTTTGCGCGGCTTCCTGATGCGTCACCGCCTGCCAGTCGTCGAAACGGCCGATTAGATGCGGCACATTAGCGGTGCGGCCCGGGGTAGCCTTTGTCTGTGCGGTAGCGGAGCCGTTCCAGCCTAAAGCCGCCAGCGTCACAAGTGATAGAACCAATCTCATGGCGCAGAGATACGTCTGTGTGTGGGTCGGGACAAGCGGGCGCTATTCCTCCGGCTCTGTTGTGAATAGTAGGGGATAGCCCTCCTTGCGGGCCGCGTCGGTGGCGTTGGTGGCTTTGGCCTCGGCGACGTCCTTGGTAAAGACGGCGACCATGCAGACGCCGCGCTGGTGGGCGGTCATCATCACCCGGCGGGCCTGTTCCTCGGCCATCCGGAACTCGATGCGTAGAACGCGGGTCACGAATTCGCGGGGTGTGAAGTCGTCGTTGACGAGCATGACCTTGTGGAGTTTTGGCCGCTCGGTCTTCAGCTCGGTCGTGACGCGTGGCTTGGTGGTGATGTTGTCGCTCATGGCGGACCTCGTTTACTCGGACCGGAGGTTAGTCTGGTAACCAATCTGGCAAGGTGCGGCGGAACCGAGGGTCGCCGTGGCTAATGCGGGTGGGCGCTGGCCCGGGCGGGCCGCCGGGGGTAACGGCGCGATCGGCGAAGCGCCCGTGTTGCAATAAGCGATCATACAGCACGATGGCACCGGCGACCGCTAAATTAAGCGCGAACCGGGCCGGGATGCGGATGACGTGGCGGCATGCGGCCAAAACGGGGGCGGATACGCCGGAGCGTTCTGGGCCGAGAATGTAGGCGGCGTTCAACGGATGGCGGAAGCTGGGCAGGTCGATGGCGGTGTCCATCAGCTCGACCCCTACCAGGACGCAGCCGGCGGGGAGTTGCAAGTCACCGAGGGTTGGGAAGCGCCAGAGGGGGACGTGGGCCGGTGTGTCGGCAGTGTCGGCGCTGCGGGCGGCGCGGGCGTCGTAGCCGGCACCGATGGTGAAGCAGAAGGCGGCGTTGAAGGCATGCCCGGTGCGCAGCAATGCGCCGAGGTTCGCGGACTTGCTTATGCCCTCAACACCAATGCCGAAATAGCCGCGGGATTGCATGGCGGTGCGTTAGCGGATTGGTGTGGGTGGCGCTAGACAGCGCCGTGAGCCTGAAGATTGAATTCACTGCCAGGGCTCAACGGGCTAAAGTCTCATTTTGAAATCTTCAACCGGCTGCTAACCAATTGAGTTCACTGCCCTCGCTCCTGTATGCCTATTGGAAGCAGGACCGGAGCAGTTATGACGAATAGTATGAAATATGAGAGCCAAGCACTCGTCGGCAGCGTGTTCATAAATCGGAGGATTTTCGAGGCAGCCGACATTGATGCTGCAAAGGCAGGGACCTGGGAATGGCTCCTTGGACTCAATGCTAGCCTTTGTCCAACCCAGGCAGTACTCCTGCTTGGTGGCCAAGTCGCATGGGCCTCCCCGGTGCCAGCGGCTTGATGATGCCGACCGGACCACAGGCGAGCGCCGCTTCGCCGACGTGATTGCGCGGCTTCAGCTACAAGGCTCGCCGCCAAGGCAATTTCAGACTGAGACACTTCCCTAAACGACCTAGCCGCCGGCATAGTCCCGATATAGCGTTCGTGGCATGTCCAGTTCGCATCCGGCCTGGCGCGTGGCCGGCATCACTTTCCTTGTCCTGCTGGTTGCGGCGGGGGTGCGGTCGGCACCCAGCGTGTTGATCGTGCCGCTAGAGGGTGAGTTCGGCTGGTCGCGGGCGACAACCGGGTTTGCGGTAGGGGTCAACATCCTGCTGTACGGATTGGTGGGGCCGTTTGCGGCTGCGATCCTGGAGCGATTTGGGATGCGGCGGACGGTGGCGGTGGCACTGCTGGTGCTGGCGGCCGGTGTGGCAATGACGCCGTTTATGACCGCGTCGTGGCAGTTGGTGGCGCTGTGGGGCGGCGTTGTGGGAAGTGCGTCTGGCGTGACCGCGCTAGTGCTGGCGGCGACGGTGGCGAACCGGTGGTTTGTGGCCCGGCGCGGGCTGGTGATGGGTGTGCTGACGGCCAGCACCGCGACGGGGCAGCTAGTGTTCTTGCCACTATTCGCGACGCTGGTGCAGCAGGTGGGGTGGCGGGCGGTTAGTGTTGTTCTTGCCTGCGCGGCGGCAGCGTTGATTGTGCCGGTGCTGGCATTGATGCGGGACCGTCCGTCTGATTTGGGTATGCCGCCGTTTGGTGGGACGGTCGTGGTGCCGCGTGCGCCAGTGCAGAACCCGGTCCGGCGGGCGTTGGGGGCGCTGCGGACCGGGGCCGGCCAGCGGGATTTTTGGCTGCTATCGGGCACGTTCGCCGTGTGCGGGGCCAGCACGAACGGGTTGATCGGCACGCATTTGATCCCGGCCTGCCTCGATAGCGGCTGGGTGCCGGAGGTTATGGCGGCAGGGTTACTATCGGCGATGGGCGTGTTCGACATGATCGGGACGACATTGTCGGGTTGGCTATCGGACCGATGGGATAATCGGCAGCTGCTGGCCTGGTATTACGGCCTGCGGGGACTGAGCCTGCTATTCCTGCCGTTCGCGCTGGCGGGCGATGTTATTGGCGTGTCGGGCATGGCGGTGTTTGCCGTGTTCTATGGCCTGGATTGGATTGCGACGGTGCCGCCGACGGTGCGGCTGGCGGCCCGTAGTTTTGGGGAGGAGAACGCGGCGGTCATGTTTGCCTGGATTGCGTGCGCCCATCAGATCGGTGCCAGTGCGGCGGCGTATGGTGGTGGGTTGAGCCGGGTCGGCGCCGGCAGTTACGGGCCAGCATTCTTGGCGGCCGGTGGGCTGTGCCTGGTGGCGAGCATCCTGTCGCTAATGATCGGCCGGCGCCCAGAAGGGCGGTTGGTTACGGCCTGATCAGGTATACCAAGACGGAGCCTACAAACGTGAACGCGATCAGGATACCGATCGCGCGCGCTGCGCCAGTTTGTAGGCTGGAGCCCAACACAGCCCGCACGCTTTGTTCACTTTCGTCGGCCATGGTGGCTCCTAACGCTGATAGTAGGCGCGGGCGGGACGCAGAATGCGGATGCCTTGCCAGTGATGGAGGCTGAGCAGCTCCTCGTCCAGGCTGACGATCACGTCGGCACCTGCTGCGACCGCCAGTTCGAGGGTGCGATTGTTACTGGCCGATAGGCAGTCCGTGACGGTTGGTAGCGGCGTGAACCAGGTGGCGTAGGCCCGCAATGCGCCCAGCGCTGTGCCGAGTTGTGCAAGGTCCAAGCGGCGCAAGATGAAGGGCCGGACCAAAAAGGTCGCGACTGACTCCTCGATGGCTGGCGACAGCGGAAGGCGGGGGAGGGACCACAGGGTGCGTTCTGCCAGCGTGTCGTGGCCGACTAACGCGTGGACCAGGGTAGCCGGGTCGAGGATCACCGGATGCCGCCCTGCCGCTCTTCGTAGGCGCGATACCGGAGTTCCTCGTCCAACACGGTATCCGTCAGTCCGTTGCGGTACGCAGTTACCTTGAGTTCTCCGATGGCGGTCATCAATGCCGCTCGGGCCTCAGACGGCAGTGCCTGCTGGATAGCCGGGATCGCTGCGGCCGGCTGTTTTTTGGCTGCAGCGCCTGGCGAGGCATCCAACGGCGGATAGACGGGCAGTGCCATCAGAAACCGAAGCCGACCCGGCGGCTATTTCCCCGCCGCAGGTTGCGAAAGCGGGCCAGCGCCAGCAGCGGGAAGAACAGGCGGTAGCCGTCGTAGCGCAGGTAAAATACGCGCGGGAAACCAACGGCGGTGAAGGCTTGTTCCGTCCACTCACCGTCGTCGCGCTGGGTGCGGGCTAGGTAGGCTGCCCCGCGCTCGACCGCTGGGCCATTTTCGCCGGCGGCCATCAGGCCCAGCATGCCCCAGGCCGTCTGGCTGGCGGTGCTGGAGTGGTAGGTGCCGGGTTCGGCGTCGGCATAGCTTTCGCCATCCTCACCCCAGCCGCCATCGGGTCGCTGCCGGGACAGGAGCCAGGCGCGGGCGCGTACCATGCAGGGGTCGTCATGATCGACGCCGGCGGCGTTCAAGGCACACAGGACCGACCAAGTGCCGTAGACGTAGTTTGTACCCCAGCGGCCGAACCAGCTGCCTTCCGGCTCCTGTTCCTGTTGCAGATACTGAATGGCGCGTGCCAAGGCCGGTTCGGTGGAGGCCATGCCGATCTGGGCCAGGAAGCTGACGCAGCGGGCGGTCACGTCGGCGGTGGGCGGGTCTAGCAGCGCGCCGTGATCGGCAAAGGGAATGTGGTTTAGGAACTCATGGTTGTTATCGGCGTCGAAGGCGCCCCAGCCGCCGTTCGCGCTTTGCATGCCCAGCACCCAATCGCGGGCGCGGGCGATGCTGTCGGCATGGGCTGGGTCACCGTTGCGGTGCAGCAGCATGCCGACGACGGCGGTGTCATCGACATCGGGGTAGTGGGCGTTTTCGTACTGGAATGCCCAGCCGCCGGGCGTCGCATCGGGCCGTACGGCTGCCCAATCACCGCGCAAATCGGTAACCTGCCGATCGACTAGCCAGGCACAGGCGGTGTCGAGGCTGGCGGTGTCGAGGCTGGCGGACGCGACGCCCTGCGCCTCTGCCACCGCATGGCCGGCCAGGCTTGTGTCCCAGATGGGCGATAGGCAGGGCTGGCAGTACGCCTCGGTCTCGTTCACGACCAGCAGCTTGCGTACGCCGGCCCAGGCGGCTGTCGCCTCTGGCGTTTCGGGGCTGTAGCCGAGCGCGTCGAGCATCATTACGCTGTTGGCCATGGCCGGGTAGATTGCGCCGAGCCCGTCATCGCCGTTCAGCCGGTCGGTTACAAAGCGCGTTGCGTCCTCAATCGCGCGGGCGCGGACCTTGGTCGGGAAGACGGGCTCCGCGAGGCGAACAACGTGATCGACGGCCTTGAACACGTGGCCCCAAGCGGACCGGTAGGGGCCACGGATCCAGTCACGCACCTGTTCGGGCGGGGTGCAAAACAATTCTTCGACGGTCACGCCGCGCGGATTTCTGGCGCTGGGGCGTAGCGCCATGAGTACCAGCAGTGGCACCAGGACGGTACGGGACCAGTACGATACCTTGCTGAGATGGAAGAAGAACCAGCGCGGTAGGTGCATGATCTCAACGGGCATTACCGGCACGGCGCGCCAGGGGACCTGGCCGTATAGAGCGAGCTGGATGCGGGTAAACACGTTGGCGCGTTCTGCGCCGCCAGCGGCCAGGATCGCGTCGCGGGCGGATTGCATGTGGGGCGCGTCCGGGCTGTCGCCGACGCATTTCAGGGCGTAGTAGGCTTTAACGGTGGCCGACAGGTCGAACGCGCCGTCGTGGAATAGCGGCCAGCCGCCATGTGCGCCCTGAATACGGCGCAGATATACGGCGATCTTGTCCTGCAACGGCTCGTCGATACGGTCGAGATAGTGTTCCAGCAGAATGTATTCGGCGGGAATTGTCGCATCGGCTTCCAGCTCGAACACCCAATGGCCATCGTCGTTCTGGCGTGCGCCGAGCGCCTGGGACGCGCGGTCGATTGCGCCATCGACATCGGGTGGTACGACAGCGGTGGCGGTATCGCCGAAGTAGTCGGGGGTCATAACGTCAGGGGGCATGGGGCGGGATTGGCTCAGGATGGATGACAAAGGATACTTGCTGCAGTGCGGCCGGACCTGATCGCACCTTCAATCGTGGCGGGCAACCCGGTGGCTGTCCAATCTCCCGCCAGGGTGATGCGCGGGTCGGCAGTTCGGGCGTTTGGCCGGCGGCGATCCTGTGCGGGAGTAGCGGCAAATGTGGCCCTTTTTTCACGAACGACTCGATAGGCGGGCATAGGACCGGTCACGTCCAGCGCCCTGTGTACGTCTGACCACACCTGTTGCGCCAGGGCATCACTGGACAACTCCCCCCGATCGTTGGCCGCGCTGATGGTTGTGCTGACGACGCCCGGTTTGACGAAGATCCACTCGGCAGTGCCACCGAGGAGACCGATGAAGCCGACCTCACCGGCGGTGGCGTTCACGCGGAAGTGAACATTGAGAATGGCTTCGAATGCGTCGGGGACGGTGAGGCCCGGCAGGAGCGTTGCGGCGACCGGGGCCGGAGTTGCGATAACAACGCTCTCATCCTCGGTCAGGCGGAGATCATCGAGGGTGGTGACACGGTGGCCGAGATTTATTGTGGTGCCGTGTGCCGCAAGCCAGTCGAGGGCCGGGTCGATAAAGGATTCGGACAAGCCGATGCGGGGGACCATCGGGCGGCAGGCGGCCCCGCCACGGCTGAGGCTTTCGTCCATGACGGCGCCCATCAGCCGGGCGCTGGCGGTGGCTGGCGGTGTGTTGAGGGCGGCGATGGCGAGGGGTTCGAGCAGCCGGCGGTACAGTTCGCCCGGCGGGATGGCCTGCGCCACGGTTATGTCCGGGCCTGCGCGGGAAAGGCTAGCGGCGGCGAGGAAGTGGGAGAGGCGTGCGCCGGGCACGCGGCGGCTGGGTGCCATGACCCACCAGGGGATACGGCCGGCGTTGGGGCGGACGGTCCAGCGCTCGCCGGTTTTAAGGTCCATGAACGGTAGCTGGGGTTCCGCGGGGCCGGTCATGGTGCCGCGCGCGCCTATGGTGTCCAGGAACGCGAACGTGTCGCGGTTGCCGGACAGGACGAGGTGGTTTCCATTGTCGAGACGCACGCCCAGCTCGCGATCGAAGTAGGAGCGGCAGCGTCCGCCGGCATGGGGGCTGCTGTCGTACAGGATGACGGATATTCCGGCCTGGGTAAGGGCTATGGCGGCAGATAGCCCGGCCAGGCCCGCGCCGACGACGTGCACGCGCCTCATGCAAAGTGCCTCATGCGAAGTGCTTCATGCAAAGTGCTGGGCAGCGATGAGGAGTTTCTGCCAGGTTGGGACGCGGACGGGCTGGTCCAGCTTCTCCCACCCTCGGCGTTCGAGCCGGATGAGAAGGGCGTCGTAGGTGGCGGCCATCAGACGGGCGGGGCGCATGGCGGGGGGATTGCACTGGGCCATGGCTTGGCGGGCGTCGCGGAAATGGGTGTGGGCGGCGGCGGCCATGCGGGCGCAAACCGCGGGTAGGCCGGGATGGTTTAGTGCCAATTTGGCGTCGGGCGGTGCGCCGGCGTCGCGCAGCCACTCGGCAGGCAGGTACAAACGGCCGCGCCCGGCGTCTTCGGCGATGTCGCGCAGAATGTTGGTGTGCTGGAGGGCGCGGCCGAGGTGCCAGGCGACCTGGTCTGCGGTGGGCGACCCGTCGCCGAACGCGCGGACCGACAGCCGGCCGACGGCGGCGGCGACCCGGTCGCAATACAGGTCGAGGGTTGCGAGGCTGGGGGCGACGATCACGGTATCGGCGTCCATCTGCATGCCGTCGATCACGGCCAGAAAATCTTCTTGGCGCAGGGCGTAGGTTTGTGCGGCGGTGGCCAGGACGCGGGTTACCGGGTCGGTGCCGGCACCCTGGAATACGGCACCGATGCGGTCGCGCCAGGTGCCGAGGTTATGCAATTTGTCGGGTATGGGTGCGGGCTCGTCGGCGACGTCATCCACCAGGCGGCAAAAGGCATAGATGGCGTACATGGCTATGCGGCGATCGGGCGGCAGGACGCGCATGCCGCGGTAGAACGAGGTGCCGGCGCGCTGGACAATAGCCTCGACAGCCGTGCGGTCGGCAAGGGTGATGGAGGCCATGCTCATAGATAGCGGGCGGCGCCCAGAATGGATGCAGCGACGTCGGTTGGGCGTAGTTTGACGCGGGTGGCGACGGGGTCGTTGTGGCGTAGGCGGGCGGCGAGACGCTGGGACAGGCCGAGGATGACCCCGACCTCGATCCGCAAGCGGCGGTTGTGGACCGTGCGGGGCAGGGCGGCGGCAGTGGCGTTCAGGGTGTCGACGTGATCGAGCAGGGTGTTCCAGACTTGGCGTAGGCCGGGTGAGCCGGCGTCGGCGAGCAGGTCCGGGATTTCGGCGCCGGCAGTGGCGAGCAGGTCGGCTGGCAAGTAGCAGCGGTCAAGCGCGACCAGGTCCTTGGTGCCGTCCTGCAGGTGGTTCAGGATTTGGAGGGCAG
>JAYVTX010000263.1:0-4732 GCA_043788425.1 Rhodospirillales bacterium | reverse complement strand
ATTGAGGTTATTCCATCGGGTTCATTGGGGCTGGATCTGGCGTTGGGCATTGGCGGCCTGCCGCGTGGGCGAGTGCTCGAAATATATGGGCCAGAAAGCTCGGGTAAGACGACGCTGGCGCTGCATGCCATTGCGGAGGCGCAGAAGCGGGGCGGAACATGCGCGTTCATCGACGCTGAACACGCGCTGGACCCGATTTATGCGCGCAAGCTGGGCGTGGATGTAGATAACCTGCTGCTTAGCCAGCCCGATGGCGGTGAGCAGGCCCTAGAAATTTGCGACACATTGGTACGGTCCGGTGCCGTCGATATCGTCGTGATCGACAGCGTCGCCGCACTGGTGCCGCGTGCCGAGTTGGAGGGGGAGATGGGCGACACCCATGTCGGCCTCCATGCCCGGCTGATGTCGCAGGCCCTGCGTAAACTAACCGGCAGCGTGTCGAAGTCGCACACGATGCTGATCTTCCTGAATCAGATCCGGCTCAAGATCGGCGTCATGTTCGGCAATCCGGAGACGACGACCGGCGGTAATGCGTTGAAATTCTACGCCTCGATCCGCATGGAAATTCGTCGCATCGGCCAGATCAAGGATCGGGAGGAGGTTGTCGGCAACCAGACCCGGGTAAAGGTGGTGAAGAACAAGCTTGCCCCGCCGTTCCGCCAGGTCGAGTTCGACATCATGTATGGCGAGGGCATCAGCAAAGTGGGCGAGCTGATCGACCTCGGCGTGAAAGCCAACGTGGTCGAGAAATCGGGCGCGTGGTTCAGCTACGATAGTACCCGCATCGGTCAGGGCCGGGAAAACGCGAAGCAGTTCCTGCGCGACCATAAGGACATGGCGGATTCGATCGAGAAGAAGGTGCGCGAGCAGTCGGGCGTCGTCGCAAACTCAATGCTGGCTTTGCCGGAAGAAGGTGATGAGGCGGAGGCGGCGGACTAGACTTGGACCACTCCGTGCCGGCACCCGGCGTGGCGCTAACCGCTGAGGACGAGGCGTTGATAGAGGCGGCGCGGGATGTTCTGCGCCGTCACTACAAGCCGTTCTGGCATACGGTTGGCGCTGCGATCCGGTCGCGGGACGGCCGGGTGTGGACCGGCGTGCACCTGGGCGCCGTCGTCGGCCGGCTGTCCATCTGTGCGGAGGTGATTGCGGTTGGCCGGGCGGTGATGGACGGGGACGGCACGATCGAAACCGCCGTCGCCGTCCGCTACCCCAAGCCGGACGAGCCAGACCAGACCATCGCCGTCGTGCCCCCCTGCGGTGCGTGTCGAGAGACGCTGACCGACTATGACCGGGATGCGATGGTTATCGTGCCGACGGCCGCCGGGCTGCGGAAGCTGCCGGTGCGGCACATGCTGCCGTTTCCATACCAGCGCTGACCCCTTGATGACGGGGTGAAGCCGGGGGATACACCCAGCCATGCCCAGCAGTAACGACATCCGCGCCACATTCCTCGACTTCTTCGCCAGCCGGGGCCACCAGCGGGTGCACAGTTCGCCGCTGGTGCCGATGAACGACCCCACACTGCTATTCACCAATAGCGGCATGGTCCAGTTCAAAAACGTTTTCACGGGGCAGGAGACCCGGCCGTATCGGACGGCAACCACCGCGCAGAAATGCGTGCGCGCCGGCGGCAAGCATAACGACCTGGATAACGTCGGCTACACCGCCCGGCATCACACGTTCTTTGAAATGCTCGGCAATTTCAGTTTCGGCGACTATTTCAAGGATGTCGCGATCGAGAATGCCTGGACGCTGCTGACGCGGGAGTTCGGAATAAACCCGGACAAGCTGCTGGTGACCGTCTATGCCGACGATGACGATGCGGCCGCGCTGTGGCGCAAGATCGCTGGCCTGCCAGATCAGCGCATCATCCGTATCGGCACGTCCGACAATTTTTGGCGCATGGGCGACACCGGACCGTGTGGCCCATGCAGCGAAATTTTTTACGACCACGGACCCGGTATTCCAGGCGGACCGCCAGGCAGTCCGGATGAAAACGGCGACCGGTTCATCGAAATCTGGAACCTGGTCTTTATGCAGTATGAGGAGGACCCACCAGGCACCCGAACGGCCCTACCACGCCCGTCGATCGATACGGGCATGGGCTTCGAGCGTTTTGTGGCTGTCATGCAGGGCCACCACAATAACTACGATATCGATATGATGCGCGCCCTGGTTCAGGCCAGCGCCGACGTGACCCGGCAGCCCGTCGATGGCCCATTCCAGACCAGCCATCGCGTGGTGGCCGACCACCTGCGCAGCACAAGTTTCCTAATTGCCGATGGCGTCCTGCCCGCCCGGGACGGACGCGGCTACGTCCTGCGCCGGATCATGCGCCGGGCCATGCGCCATTTGCACATGATGGGCACGAAGCAGGCGACGTTCCACACACTCGTTCCCGCGCTGGTGCGACAAATGGGTGCGGCCTACCCCGAACTGGCCCGAGCGGAGGCGCTGATTACTGAAACCATGCGGCTCGAAGAAGACCGGTTCAAGGTGCTGCTCGAACGCGGCCTGGGGCTGCTGGCCGAGGAAACCGGCCGGCTTGGCGAGGGTCAGCCCTTGGCGGGTGAGGTCGCGTTCAAGCTTTACGACACGTACGGCTTCCCGCTCGATCTGACGCAGGACGCGTTGCGGGAACAGGGCCGCGCGGTTGAAACAGCCGGCTTCGATGTGGCGATGAACGAGCAGCGCCGTCGCGCCCGCGCTGCCTGGTCCGGCACCGGCGATACCGCGACGGAGCGGGTATGGTTCGACCTGCATGAGCAGCTGGGTGGTACCGAGTTCCTAGGCTACACGGCCGAGGCGGCGGAGGCGAAGGTGATTGCCCTCGTGGTCGATGGTGCGCCGGTTGAGCACGCCGGGCCCGGTGCCACGGTCGCGATCATCCTGAACCAAACGCCCTTTTATGGCGAAAGCGGGGGTCAGGTCGGGGATACCGGCACCATCACTGCACCCGACCTGACCGTCACCGTCAGCACGACACAGCGCCGGGTCGGCGACCTGTTCGTGCACACCGGCACGGTTACGGCAGGAACTTTGACGATCGGGCAGCCGGTCCTGGCGACGGTGGACCACGCGCGCCGCCGGGCGATCCGCGCCAACCACAGTGCGACCCACCTGCTGCACGCGGCGCTACGGGCGCAGTTCGGCGCGCATGTCACCCAAAAGGGGTCGCTAAACGCGCCGGACCGCCTGCGTTTTGACGTGTCGCAGCCCTCGCCCATGCCGCGCGCGGCGCTGGACATCGTGGAGCAGGCCGTAAACGCCCGCATCCGCGATAACTCGCCCGTGACGACCCGGCTGATGACGCCCGAGGCCGCGGTCGAGGAGGGAGCGATGGCCCTGTTTGGCGAAAAATATGGCGACGAGGTCCGGGTCGTGACCATGGGCGGCGGCTATTCGACCGAATTATGCGGTGGCACCCATGTCGAGCGTACGGGCGATATCGGCCTATTCCGCATCGTGAGCGAGGGCGCTGTCGCGGCCGGCATCCGCCGGGTGGAGGCAGTGACGGGCGCTGGTGCGCTGGCCCTGGTGATGCAATCCGAACAGCGCCTGCAGGACCTGGCCGGCATGCTGCGCGTACCGCCCGCGGACCTGCCCGCGCGCCTCACGCAAATCATGGACGAACGTGCCCGGCTGGAAAAACAGGTCAGCGAGCTGCAACGCAAACTGGCGACCGGTGCCGCGTCTGGGACGACGGAGGTGATTGCCGGTGTTTCGCTGGCCGCGCGTCAGACGGATGTGCCGGCACGCGAACTGAAACCCGTGGCCGAAGCGATCGCGCAGGAACTGTGCAGCGGCGTGGTGGCGCTAGTTTCGACCGCCGAGGGCAAGGCGAGCGTCGTGGTCCTGGTCACGGCCGACCTGGTCGACCGCTTCAACGCCGTCGACCTGGCCCGGGCCGCGACAGCCGTGCTGGGCGGCAAGGGCGGCGGTGGCAAACCCGGCATGGCGCAGGGCGGCGGCCCGGATGTGGACCAGGCGGCTGCGGCGCTAGACCAGGTGCGGACCATGCTTTCGCCCAAGGCCTAGCCGCCCGCGCCGTTACCGGTCCATGCCGAGCTTCTTAGCCTAATTTCACGAGGGCAAAGGGCCCGGGCATGCCCACCGGGTTACCGTAAGCCTACCCTGGGACCGATACGACAGATGCCGCCGTGCCTCCCGCGGCAAATGCTCGGGCCAGAATACTGGGGGTACGTGCAGTCTGTGGGGCGGGCTAGAGCGGGACGACGTGACGCTGTTTCGCACTTGCGCGGTTCGACCGTGATCTGATCCACCCTGTGTGCTGGGCAGGAGGCCAGCACCCAGGGGTCGTCCCTTATCCCTCGATCTCCGCCGGCGTGTTGTCTCCGCCGTTTTGGATGGCGGCCTGTCGAACAACAAAGCCGCGGCCCGGTTCGGGATCGCCATCAGCACGGCCAACCTCTGGGTCCGCAAGTTCAAAGCCACCGGCAGCCTCGACCACGGCAAGATCGGTGGCTACAGGCCGGCGACGCTGTCGGGCCCGCATCGGGACTGGCTGCTGGAGCGGTGCCGGAGCGGCCGCGACTTTACGCTACGCGGCCTGGTTGTCGAGCTGGCGCAAGTCCGCGGGCTGAAGGTCGACTACGTGTCGGTCTGGCGCTTTGTGCATGCCGAGGGGCTGTCGCATAAAAAAAAGACCATCCACGCGAGCGAGCAGGCCCGGATGTAGCCCGGCGGCGCGAGCAACGGCGACGCTACC
>JAYVTX010000262.1:0-3035 GCA_043788425.1 Rhodospirillales bacterium | reverse complement strand
GCGCGCGCGCGGCCGTTGGCGGTAAACGGAAACTTGCCAACTTTGTACTGGGTCCCGGCGTGCTTCAACTCGTCCTCGGTCTGGCCGATGCTGGCGACTTCGGGCCAGGTGTAAACGATGCCGGGGATCACGCCGTAATTCACGTGCCCGGCCTGCCCGGCGATGCGTTCGGCCAGGGCGACGCCCTCCTCCTCCGCCTTATGGGCCAGCATTGGTCCCGCGATCACGTCGCCGATGGCGTAGATGCCGGGTACGTTGGTGGCGTAGTGCCCGTCGGTCACGACCCGGCCACGATCGTCTAGCGCCACGCCGGCTTCTGCCAATCCCAGCCCGGCCGTGTAGGCGCGGCGGCCGATGGCGACGAGCACGATATCGGCCTCAATCTCCTGCGCTTCGCCGCCCATCGCCGGCTCGACCGTCAGTACCACGCCCGCATTTGTGTGGCGCGCACCGGTGACCTTGGTGCTCAGCCGGAAGGTGATGCCCTGCTTACCCAGCACCCGTTCAAAGGTTTTGGCAATCTCCGCATCCATTCCGGGGACCAGGCGGTCGAGGTACTCGACGACGGTCACGTCTGCACCCAGCCGCTTCCAAACACTGCCCAGTTCCAGGCCGATGTACCCGCCGCCGATAACGACCATGCGCTTCGGCACCGCGTCCAACTCCAGCGCGCCGGTGGAGGTCACGATCGTGCGTTCGTCCGCATCAACGCCGGGCAGGGGCAGCGCCTCGCTACCCGTGGCGATTACGATGTGTTTGGCGGCGTATTCGGTGCCATCGACGTCGACCACGCCGGGCCTGGACACGCGGCCTGCGCCCTTGAGCCACGTCACCTTGTTCTTCTTGAACAGGAACTCGACCCCCTTCACGTTGGCGCTCACGACCTCGGCCTTGCGGGCCATCATGCGGGCCAGGTCGATCTTCACCCCCTCGATCATGATGCCGTGGTCGCTGAAATGCTGGGTGGCTTCGACGTAGTTCTCGCTTGATTGCAGCAGCGCCTTGGACGGAATGCAGCCGATGTTGAGGCAGGTACCGCCCAGGGTCTCACGTTTCTCCACGCAAGCCGTGCGTAGGCCAAGCTGGGCGGCGCGGATGGCGCAGACGTAGCCGCCAGGTCCGCCGCCGATGATGACGACGTCGAATTCATTCATGGTTTCTACAGTCCTAGAAGCAGGCGGCGCGGGTCTTCCACACCTTCTTTGACGCGCACCAAGAAGCTCACTGCCTCCTTTCCATCTACGATCCGGTGGTCGTAGGACAAGGCCAGGTACATCATCGGGCGGATCACGACCTGGCCGCCCACGGCCATCGGGCGATCCTGGATTTTGTGCATACCCAGGATGCCGGATTGCGGCGCGTTCAGGATCGGCGTGCTCATCAGGCTGCCGTAAACGCCACCATTGGTGATGGTGAAGGTGCCGCCCGATAGCTCGTCCACTTTCAGCGCGCCGTCCTTGGCCCGACGGCCGAAATCGCCGATTGCCTTCTCAATGCCGGCAAAGCCCAGCGTGTCGGCATGGCGCATAACGGGTACGACGAGGCCGTTTGCGCCGCCGACGGCGATGCCCATGTGAACGAAGTTTTTGTAGACGATCTCGTCGCCCTGGATTTCGGCGTTAACCGCAGGGAACTCCTTCAAAGCGGCGACGCAGGCCTGGACGAAGAACGACATAAAGCCCAGGCGCACGCCACCATGCTTCTTCTCAAACGCGTCTTTGTATTCGGTGCGCAGCGCCATTGCGGCGGACATGTCGACCTCGTTGAACGTCGTCAGCATGGCGGCGGTGTTTTGCGCTTCCTTCAACCGGCTGGCGATTGTGCGGCGCAGGCGTGTCATTTTGACGCGTTGCTCGCCATCTTGCGGTGCGGCAGCCACAGGCGTTGCGGGTGCGGGTGCCGCGGGGCGGGCGAGGAAGTCCAGCACGTCACCCTTCGTGACCCGGCCGTCTTTACCGGTGCCGGGGACGGCATTAGGCGCTAGCGCATGCTCCACCATCATCTTGGCGGCGGCGGGCATGGGGGCATGGGCGGGCGGTGCGGCGGCCTGTGCCTCGGCCGCGGGTGCGACCGGTGCTGGGCGACTGACGGGACCGATCGGCTTCGGTTGCGGGTTCACGCCGGGGCTGGGGTTGGCGGCGGTCGAACTGGCGGCGGCGGCCGGAGCCGCGCCCGCCTCCAGCAACGCCAAGATGCCGCCTACTTCGACCTCCGCGCCCTCTGCCGCATGGATCGTGCCGAGCGTGCCGGCGGATGGTGCGTTGACCTCAACGGTTACTTTGTCGGTTTCGAGTTCCACCAGCGGCTCGTCAGCAGCCACGGCCTGCCCGGCCTGCTTCAGCCAGCGTGCGACGGTCGCGGTTGTGACGCTTTCGCCTAGGGTGGGCACCTTAATCTCGGTCGACATAATCTGGTCCTTATTGCTTACGGCGGAGACGCTGCCCTAGGGCCGGCGGTCTCAAACCCCACTCAGATTTTCAAAGTCCCAGCGCCTGCGCCACCAGCGCGGCCTGCTGCTGCGCATGTACGCGGGCCTGACCGGTCGCTGGGCTCGCCGCCTCACACCGGCCGGCGTAAATGGGGCGAACGGCGCGGCCCAGGCCGGTCATCACCGCCTCGATCCGGCGATCGACGTAGGTCCAGGCACCGTTATTGGCCGGCTCTTCCTGGCACCACACGATCTCCGCATTGGTGTAGGGGGCCAGGATACGCGGCAACGAGATGCCGGGGAATGGGTACAGTTGTTCCATCCGGATAATGGCGACGTGGGTCAGCTTCTTCTCCCGCCGCTCGGTCAGCAGGTCGTAATAGACCTTGCCGGAGCAGATCACGACGCGCGTGACCGCGGCCGGGTCATCGATCGGGTCGATTTCCGGTAACACGGTCTGGAACTGGCTATTGCCCGCCATCTCGGCCAATGGTGAGACCGCGAGCTTTGCCCGCAGCAGGCTTTTTGGCGTCATGATGACCAGCGGCTTGCGGAAGTTCCGCTTCAGTTGCCGCCGTAGCGCATGGAAATAATTGGCGGGCGTCGT